>JANNON010000633.1:0-3031 GCA_031399105.1 Blastocatellia bacterium
CACTATCTGAGTCGATTCCAAAGACCAGTTCGCTTGGCGGTTGTTCGAGGCCGGTAAGCTCGAGACCAGCAACCGGACCGACATGCACGGCAATGCATAAAACGCGGCCCGAAGTTGCACTCAAGGCGCCGAGTTGATAGCAACGTTCTTCTTCGAGCGCGATATCTTCGAGATACCGCTGTTGCTGCTCGAGACGCATATTGCCGAGTCGCATTGTGCGCTCGAGATTCGAAGCGACGCGCTCGCGAAAGTCCGGCAGCGCCAACGTTTCAATATCCATCGTGAATGCGCGTGGCAGAACGGGATCGATAGCCTGGTGCTCGCGATACTGTTCAATCGTGATGGGACGATATTCAGAGAGTACAAACTGCGAGCGATCCTGAAAGGTCTCGAGTTTTCCGGCAACGCCCCAAAGGCCGGGTTTGATCTCTTTCCAGACATCGAGCGTCTCGCCCCAGATTTTTAGATTGATTGCGCCGGTTGAGTTGCGGCCTTGAGCATCACAGAAGAGCTTTCCCTGTTGGGTGCGACGTTCTCTGATCGAGGTGATCAGAAGCATTAACCAGACCTCTTCGCCGTGAGGAAGATCGGAGATGGGGATGTTGCCTCTCATGGTAGCGAACTCCGAGAATAAAAAAGACTATTTACCATATGACATTTGAGATTGATCATTTTTCAATTAAGACCTCCGGTTGCCCACGTTCGTGAGTTTATTACCTGGGCGGCCGAAGGTCTTAAATGACAAATGATCACTGTCAAATGATCAATGAGAAATAGTTCTTACTTCCCACCGTTTGCGACCCTTTCCACTTCCGCGTCCATTCGTCCTTCCATCATCAAACAAAGCATCTTGTAGTCGCCCATAAATGACCACAGCGGATGATCGAAGGTCGCCGGCTTGTTCTTCTCGATCAGAAAATGGCTGAGCCAGGCCGCGCCGTAACCGGGCACCAACGCCAGCGGCAGCAGTTTCCACTTGCGTTTTGCGATCAAAGCCGCAGCCAGAGCCATTCCGGCAGTGGTGCCAATCGCATGAATCGTGCGCGTCGCCGGTTGACTGTGTTCCTGCACGTAATGCGGCCAGAATTCGTCGAAAGATTTGAACTGTTCAGGAGGCATCTGAGTTTCCTTTGCAGAAGTTCTCACTAGCAGATCGGACAGCAATCCTGCGAATCGTGTCCCATCCTTTTAATTCGAAAAAACTCCCAGAAAATCTTCCGGCGACACCGGCTCAACCTGTGTTAGTTGCAGGTTCTCTTCAACGTGCGCGCGGCTGCTCATTCCCACCAGTGCAGTGGCAACTCCGGGTGTCGATCGCACAAACTGAATTGCTGTCTGCGCATCGCTCCCGAGCGAGCCCAGTGATTTACGAATCTCGTCCGGTAAATTCTCGGCAACTCGTCCCTGCAACAGCGATGCGCTGGAAATTACACTGATCCCCAACTCGACCGCCGCTTCGATCGTGGAAACTTCTTCCCCATTCACCGTCTGATTGCGCAGCGTCAGCGCTTCCGGCATTCCCAGATTGAATGGCATTTGAATAAAGCGAAACCCATGCGTTTCACCGCCGGCCTCGCGTCCGAGTTCAACCATCCGTGGAAGCGAATGATACTGCCGCGATTCCGCAGCCGAGCGAAAACCGTTCCAGGTAGCAACGCCGTAGAACTGGAGCTTGCCGTTCTTTTTCGCGGTCTCAAGAAAATCGAAAGCCGCACGCAGCCGCGCGTAAAACTCTGCTTCGGAAATAGAGCCAAGTTGCGACTCAGGATTGTGAATGTAGTAAACGTCGATGCATTCCACGCCGAGGTTTTTGAGCGATTGGTTGAGTTGGTTTTCGAGATACCGCGGCGTCATGCAGTGGCTGCCGCCCACGAAATCGTCAAAGCCTGCAATGCCTGGCGCCACGAATGTTTCTTCGATGTAAGCCCGCACGTTTCGTGCTGGCGCACCGTCAAATGGAAGATAGCCGCCTTTTGTGCAGAGCACGATCTCTTCGCGAGTGAAACCGTTCTCGGTTGTCAGCGACTGCAGCGCGCGGCCGATTGAACGTTCGCTTCTTTGGAAGCGATAGTTTGCCGCGGAGTCAATGACGTTTGCGCCGAGTTGCACGGCTGCCGCGACCGACTCAACGTAATGCTGGTCAGTATCGTCATTGGCATTCCCCAGGTAAGTGCCGATTCCGATCGACGACAGCAGCAGTTGCTGTTCGTTGCGAAAGTGATCCAGCGCTGCAGTTTGAAAACGTTCCCGGTAACGATTCGTGCCGGCGAGTGTTGCGCAACCTGTTAATGGCATCTGTTCTATGTTGAAGTAAGAAACTTAGAATGTGAGGGAGACTATACGCGCCGCGTCGGAGAAATTGTAGGGGCGTCCCGCCGTGGGCGTCCCTCGTTGGTTTAGAAATCCCTCAACCTCAGATCTAAGGTGGACGAACGAGAGGGGCGCTCACGGATGAACGCCCCTACAATGTGCGAACAATGTGCGACCGGTAGCTCGTTACCCTTGTCGCGAATCGTGTGATAGCTTTCTTGAGAATCAACTACGACAGGAACAACTACTCATGAACTTATTCATCGATTGGCGCGAGCACGCTGGATCGCGCCCGGAAAAGTTTTACAAGACTACGCTGTGGGAAGGCGATCACGTGATGGTGGGGCTCAACTGACTCGAGCCCGGGCAGACGCAGAGCGTTCATGCGCATGAGGGCGCGGACAAATTCTATTTTGTGCTCGAAGGCTCGGGGAGGTTTGTCGTCGGAGATGTTTCGCAGGACGCCAAACCGGGAACCCTCGTGGTTGCGCCAGCGAATGTTTCGCATGGAGTGACGAATACAAGCGAGGAGAGGCTGACGGTTTTGGTAGGGATCGCGCCGTGGGTGGGGAAGTAGCACATTTGCCATGTCATTTGAGAGTGATCATTTTTCATTTTCAAAACTATCCACAGATTTCACAGATCCGGATCCAATTTTAAGCGGAGCGTGTTTTGGGTAGTAATGCAGTTTGCCCATTCGCGATTCGATCGGGTGTCATGA
>JANNON010000654.1:0-2334 GCA_031399105.1 Blastocatellia bacterium
TGCTCCAGCATCATCATGCGCACAGGATTGGCCACTGTTCCAAATGGTGGCCGGAATAAAGGCACGAGCTGCTGGGCCGCGGCTTCCATCCTGATGATGTAAGGGAAAAGCACGCGCTCTTCTTTTGTCATATGACTTTCAAGATCAGCTCCTAACTCGCGAAACAACACCTTGATTCGGAAAAGCTCGGGATGATTCTCACCGTGAGCCGTGCAGACCTTTCCCAACAATGCGTTCAACCTGGCAATTTCAAGCCGAGTATAACTGTGATGCTTCACGACGATGTGGCTGATGAGGTTTTCGAGTGTTGTAGTTCGAAAGTCCGGCGTTTCCGCTTGTGCGTGCGCGGCCAGGGTCAGTTCAATCTTAACGTCTTTGAATTCTACACCCGCACTGACGCAGGCATCTGCAAGCGATCTCTTACCACCACAGCAGTAGTCGATTCCCATCTTTTCAAAGACGCGCGTTGCGGCGGGAATCTCCAACGCCAACTCTCTAACGGTCGTATCGGCTGTCAGATTCATGATGCCTCCCAAATGATTAGTATGTTTTCAGAATTAAGACGGGCAGAGCACTCGACCACCCAGGCAACGGGTTTGAGTGACTTCATAAAATTCTTCGCCATGATTAGGCGAAGTGCTTTCGTGTCTTAGTTCGTAGAAGAGTGCTGCTGAGTCTATGGCAATGACCGTACCGTTTACTTTTGGCCGAGTTTAGGAGTGTTTGGGAGAAAAGCTTGTGAGAATTCGCAGACCGGAGTGGAATTCTGCGCAGTAATGGAGAACCTCTAACCAGATCAGACCGCCTTCAAATCCCTCAACGTCTATTATTCCTGCGAATTCTTCGTTGCAATGACCACTTTAGTTTTCACCGATTCTAAAAGTGCTTCAGTACTCATTTGTTGGGTCATCCTTCCCCTGACTACATAAACGTGCGTGATGAAATCTCCGCCATTCTGTTTCACTAACGCAGAAAAATCATCAATACACTTCTGCTCGAATTTGCTATTCAGGCTCGTAAAAAGGACTACTTTCTTACCGGTAAAATCGTTGTTCCTCACGAACTCAAAAACCGGAGGCGCAGGACTGTAGAGCCAGATTGGAGATCCGGTATTACCTGAGCGGGAAAAGTAAACCACTAAGATCTTTCCATTTGTCTGACCAAACTTGAATGAGGCAACGAGCTTTTTGTTTTTCTCAAGTTGATAGTTATCTATCCCAACCACTGCGGAAACATATGCGACCACCGCGAGGGCGGCGACTGCTAAAACAATCCAAACTATTCTCTACTTACCCCCACAGAACAGACCGAATTCGCGCTGGGCCATCTTTATCGAACGCTGTGATTGGTTGTTTCAAATCGTCTCTTGAAACAGCTAAGCGCGGATCATGATCAGCAACATTTTGAACCTGGTCGCTGCCCTGACCGCATGAGGCCGATTCGCGGGCAGGGTGATAGTCTCCCCTTGCCGCACCTTAAAGCCTTCGCCGGCAATCTCAACCTCAGCCTCGCCATCTGTGACTACTACTAAAGCATCGAAGGGTGCGGTGTGTTCGCTAAGGCCCTCACCAACGTCGAATGCGAATAGAGTGACGGTGCCGCCCTTGTTCTTCAGCAGCACGCGGCTCACGATTGAACTATCCTGATATTGCAGAAGGTCGACGAGGTTTTTCACCTCAGCGCTTCCCACTGGATTTTGTGCTTGATCAGTCATGACAATTTGATCCGGAATTAGCTCAGCCACTACGAGCCGGTTCTAACGTTTTGTGCCAACAATTGAGACTGCCCCTAGTTGATTACGATTGCGCCGAAAGACAGCTCTCATTTCCAACACTCTTTGTCGGGCTTCTGAGTCACGTAGCAAATTCCATATAAAGCGCAACGTTCCGAGCAAACCCTCATCGCGAATCAACCTTCCGGGTTCCAACAAACTCATCGGCGCCGTCTCTACGGATTGGACTTCAAACCCTTCGGATTCCAAAAGTGAGCGCCATTCTGTTATCGCCAGAGGTCTAACGCCATGATGGACTACCCCTGTCAGCGATCTCTCGGTCTCTCTTTTCGCGTGCTCGTCAAGACGGTCGGACATCAAACACATCTCGTGAATGCCATAGCGTCCGCCAACCTTCAACAGCCGCTGAGCCTCTCGCACAATATCGCGCTTAGTCTCTTGCGTCTGCATCGTTAGCATAGCTTCACCGTACACGACCGACGCGCTATGTTCCGGCAGACCCGTGTTGGCGGCATCTCCTACGACGCACTGCTGACGATCTCCCTTGAGATAGCCGGCTACCAATTTCGCTGCCGTCTGGTCCCGCTCCACTGCGGTATAGG
>JANNON010000665.1:0-2802 GCA_031399105.1 Blastocatellia bacterium
GAACGCATCAACCGAAATACCGAACAATCCCACACCGTAGCCCCCTTGCGTGACACGCTTCTGCCAAAGCTGCTGAGCGGAGAGTTGAGCATTCTGAACTCCGAATCTTTATCATGAGCCCCGAAAACTCCACAAAACCCCGTTCCGCACCGAACTTCTCCCTCGCATTCAAGCAGATGGCGAGCTTCGTCGCCATCGCCAAGACTCGGGCAACCTCCCAGGTGTTGGACGAGTTGATTCTACAGTGTTTTGTGATTCTTCCATCGGATCCGCTATCCACTCCTGATCAGGTTGGAGAGGCAATGCTCACACTCTTCGGCATTCAAGCGAATCTGAAGGACGTTTCTCTGGCCCTCGCACGACTTACAAAAGCAGGCGCAATCAATGACATAGGAAATGATCACCTCGAGCTTGCGGCGCCGGTTAAAGACAAGCTCAACTCTCGGATCGACGCTGCGAAGTCGCTCGAGAAAGATGTGCGAGAAACATGGCTGAGGCAGGTTCACGCAAGTGCCCCGGGGTTGGACGGAGATAAGCTCTGGGCAACTTTGTTGGCATATTTGCAGCAAGCATTTCGTCGCCACGGCATACAGGCAGTCGAGCTACTAAACCCCGAAGTGGAAATCGCGAATGAAAGCAAGGCAGGTCTTTCAGCTATTCTCGACGGGATCATTGCGAAGAACTTTACTGAGAATGAATGCATAGCTGCCCGACATGCGACATCGAGTTTCTTTCAGACCGTTGCCTTGGATCGGAAGCGGGCTGAATACGTCGCTAGTCTTGCGGATGCAGCATTCAATTACTTCTCGCTAGCGGTTGCTCCAGAGGTTTCTGAGAAGCTTCGGGGTAAGCTGACTAACTTAACGCTGTTCTTGGATACCAACTTCCTATTTGGCATTTTAAATCTTCACGTTAACTCGCAGGTTGACGTATCGAGTGAATTAGTGGAGGCGATCCAACGATTTAAGTTGCCATTCCGCCTAAGGTATCATGAGGCAACTGTTCGTGAGATGTCGAATACCCTCTACTACTTCGGCAAGGAATTGAATAAACAGAAATGGCCACAGAAGATTAGCCGCGCGGTTGTGACAAGTGGGGCATTATCGGGTGTAGAACACCGCTACCATTCGAAGAATGCTGAGCAGCCTGTTTCAGTCGACGATTTCTTGGCGCCTTTGCAACACTGGCAGATATTACTCAAGGATAAGGGGATAGACGTTTACAATACCGACTCTTCACCTGCACACCTCCTGGCCCGCGCCGATCTTGAAGCAGAATACAATGACTACCTTGCTAGCGTTTACCGAGAGAAGCCACCGGAGGCGGTGCAGCACGATATGACGGTTCTGGAAACTGTTCAGTCCCTTCGAACCAATACAAAAACTACGCTGGATGCGGGTTCGCTCTTAGTTACTTGCGATTATCACCTGTTCCGTTTCGATTTCGAACACAGTCGGAAAGACGACCGCCACCACTCAACGGTACTTCCAAGTTTGCTCTGGCAAATACTCCGCCCATTCGTTTCAGACAATGATGAGTTTGATAAGGCGTTTGCCGAAACCTTCGCGCTGCCAGAGTTCAGTCTGGGAAGGGGCGGTGCGCAACGAGCCGCCGCTCGAATGGCAAGCATCTTAGCCAGCTACAGCGATATTGCCGAAGAGACAGCTTCTAAAATGCTCGCAAACGACCTGCTGATCGCGGAATTGCAGAGCAAGCGAACCGATGCGGAGTTCACTGAGACAATCGAGTCTGCAATAGCTGCTGAAAATGCTCAACTGGTTGAGGAACGTGCGGCTTTGGCATCGCAGCTCGAATCTGAGAGAGCCGGGCGCGAAAGCAAGCAACGTGAACTCGACGCCGCGGCTGAACAACTTCATGACCGCGAACAGAGCCTCGAACAGAAAAACCAGGATCTCCTCGCAAAGGAAGAAGCAATTCAAAGTCTTCAGGCGGAAAAGACGAGCCAAACGCAAATCGCCGAGCAAGCAGCTCAACGAATGATTGAAGAACACTCTGAGAAAGAGAAGGCTAAACGCCGAGCAACAGAACTTGAACAGGCGGTTGCAACCTCAGAGTCGCGGGCGGTTCGAACCGCGAAGGTCTCAAGCTTTCTAATCGGACTGCTTGCAGTCGGGATCTTCGAACTAATAATCCGATCAGTTTACCCTTGGACTTGGCTGCTAAATCATCCGAATTCCTATGGTTTAGAGGGTTGCCTTGGCTCAATGATTTTCTTTGGAATTGTCGGCCTTGGCGTCAAACAATGGCGCAACACACTTTGGTGCGTTGGCTTATTTGGAGTTTTTTTCGTTATACTGCAAATTCTCGGAGGAGCGAAGCCGCCTAGTTCCTAACCATGAGCCTCAGCGAATCAAACTTTGAAGAAGTCTGGAATGGTTCGGGGACTTTAACCAGTGCAAAAGGTTGGGAAACAATAATGTCTAGCCTATGAAAATTTCAACAATCCTTGAAAAAATTGACGAAAACCAATTGTTCGTTCCAGCTTTTCAGCGCGAATATGTATGGAAACGCGATGATGCAAAACAACTCATTGATTCCCTTATCAAAGAGTATCCCACAGGGACTATGCTTACCTGGGAAACTGGCAATCCACCTGAGCTAAAAGGACCACACCAGTACAATGAGAAGCAAGGGGCCGTTAAACTTCTCTTAGATGGCCAACAGAGGGTGACGACTCTCTACATGTTAATTCACGGTGAAATTCCCCCGTATTATACCCTTCCTGAAATCGTGCATGATACTAGGGGACTATACGTAAATGTTGAAACACTTGAACTCCTG
>JANNON010000696.1:0-7616 GCA_031399105.1 Blastocatellia bacterium
GATCGCGGTTCTGATCATTTGGCTGGCGGCGCCATGAGCCATTGTTCTGATCGTTGTTCCGCCCGCCCCGGTTCCAGTTCGGATTCGGGTACTGGTCGCGGCGGCCCTGCTGTTGCTGTCTCTGCTGCTCCACACGCTGACGTTCTTCAGCGCGACGTTGCTCCTGATTCTGATTCTGCTGCTGTTGCTGGCGACGTTGTTCCCAGCGTTGCTGTTCTTCAACGCGTCCCTGTTCCTGTTGTTGTCGACGACGTTGCTCCAGTCGCTGCTGCTGTTCCTGACTCTGGTTCTGCTGTTGTTGCTGCTGACGGCGTTGTTGCTCTTCTGCACGCCGCTGTTGCTGCGCCTGGTCCTGTTGCTGTTGTTGCTGCTGACGACGTTGCTGCTCCTCGGCACGCTGTTGTTGTTGCGCCTGGTCCTGTTGTTGGCGTTGCTGTTGCCGCTGCTGCTCACGTTCCTGAAATTGCTGCTGCGCATGTTGACGACGTTGCTCCAGCCGCTGCTGCTGTTACTGATTCTGTTGTTTCTGCGCCCCTTGCCCTTCAGCTTCGCGCGCTTGCTGTTGAGCGGCGCGTCGATTCTGACGATCCTGATCCCGTTGTTCCCGAGCTTGCTCGTTCTCCTCGCGACCACGGCCCCGCCGGTCTTGGCCCACTGCGATGTCTGAGCCGCCAATCACTACGGCGCCAGAAAGCATGCCGGCCAAAGCGAGGCGTTTGAAAAATTCGACCTTCATTGAAAAATCCCTTCGGTTAAATGCAGTTGGCTGGACACGCCAGACTCTGGGGCGCGATCCCTTTGGCAATGGACGTTCCACCATCAAAAGGTCAAGAAGAAGGAATTCGGCGGATTTAGTTGAGTACGTTTTGATTCACGAATAGACGGAATGGTGTGGAGGGCTGAAGAGAGGGTTGGAGTAAGAGGTTGAAAAAGACTATTTGCCATTGATCATTTGACAATGATCATTTTCAGCGTAGTGGGTCTCAGTCAGTACCGTAGCGCGGTAGCGTCTGGTCCATGTTGTATCTAAGTGGTCTATCTCACGGCCACCCGACGCTACCGCGCTACGGTACTGACAAGCCCCGTGTCACCTTATTCCATCACCACGCACAACAACGTTAGCCGCGATTCGTCACGCAGACCGTTCCCGGCTTGAGTGGTCGCCTCGCATCTGCAAAACTTACTGCTATCGTTTTCTAGAACAAGTCGGCAAATACGCTTATCTTAAATTAAGCAGTAAAACTATCTTCAAGCTGAGTTCTAAATAGAAGTCGGCCTATGTCACAAAAGGGGCCTTAGCCTTGTCATCTTTAGATCAAAACCGAGAAACGACTGCACCGACCGAAACTTCTGCTGAGCAGAGCCTCGAAATATCTGCAAACTCTAACGGCGTCGAATCGAACGGCAAGTCGCATTCAACCGCAAGTGCAGCGGAAGTGCGGCAGGCAATCAAGGATTTCCTGGCGTTTCGCTCAGAAGCAGCTCCTGCTGACCTGCCACAGGACCAGCCGGCTCGCGAAGCAGTGCTGCTCGAACTACTCGCTGCCATGGCAGTGCCGACGGCCGAAGATGAAGTGGACGACGCCGAACGTGTGGCCCAGGAACAGGAACGCGCGCGGCAACTGTTTATCAACTATGGCTATCTCGATCAGGCGATAGATGACTTGCGCGCGGAGGGCGAGCCCGCCAAGCGTGCCGAAGCCGCACACATGCTGGGACTGGTGCGTAGCCAGCGAGGAACAGCGCCGTTGATCGCAGCACTCTTTGACGAGGTGGAGGAAGTACGTGACGCCGCTACGGCAGCCCTGAGTGAAATCGGCGATCCAGCGGTCTCGATGATGAGCCCCGAAGCCGGCGCAATTGTGGACGATCAAGTTGAGTCAGCAACGCTTGGGGAAGCCGCGCTTGAGCCCGCCGCACTGAATCCCGAAACGCAGAATTTCGCGCCGTCGGAAAGTGAAGATGTCGACTTGGACTTGCCTAACGATCCTGAGTTGATCAGGAAGCAAATCGAGACTCTCGAGAATCAGCTCCTGGATGCTGTTACTGCGCGCGATGAAGCAGAGCGCGACCTGCGATCGAGAATTGAGCAGGAGGCTTCCCTTCGCGCGGAAGCTGCGGCGCGCCGGCTTGAAGATGAAGAAACCCGCAAACGAGCTGAAGAGAAGGCGACTCGCCGGCGTTATGAAGACGAACGCAAGTTAGCTTCGGAACAGTTGGGCCGTGCGCGCGCAGAGATAGCGGCGCATGAGCTAGCGGAGACCGAGGTGCATTTGCGCCAGGAGTTCTTCACGCTGCGAACCTTTGTGCATCGTCGCGAGCGCCAACAACTCGAGATTCAGACAGCCGAAGCAGCCCGTGCGAACGGCGCCGAGTTAGCGAACGCGGAATCGGCGTTACGAGAGGCGACCGAACAACACACCGCCGAGATCGACCGCTTGCGTCGTGAGGAGGAGTTGTTGCGGACCGCTTCGGCAGAAGCCGCATTACGACGACGTGAAGCAGAAGCTGCGCGACGTAGAAACGAGATTGACACTCAGCAATTGCTTGAAGAACAGGCGCGGTTGTCAGCTGCCGACACAGCCTGTCGCGAAGAGACCGAGCGCGTACGCGAAGCTGAGGCAAAACTCCGCCAGGATCAGGAAGAGTTGGTTCGTCGCTCTGAGGAACTACGCCGCCAATCGGAAACTGCCGCGACCCGCCGTCATGAATTGGATGTGGCGCAGCATCGCGCCGAGGAGGAAGAGCAACAGTTGTTCGACCTCGAGGTGCGAACGCAAGCTGCGGAAGACAATCGTCGCCAGGCCCAGGCCGAGCGCATGCGACTCGAATCCGAAATTCGTCAACGCTTGCAGACCGAGCAGCACCTGCTGGAAGAAGTTCGGGCTCGCGCCACGGAACAGGAAGACAATCTCGCCGAGGCCGCTCGGCAGCGTGCCGAAGAGCATCAGCGACGTCGCGCCGAGTTGGAGTCGTTGCGCGAACGTCTCGATGCAGATGTGCAGCGTCGCACGGAGCAGGAGCACGAGGTAATAACCCGGATCGAAACTCTGCGTTCGGCGGAAGCCGAGATGCGCCGGCGGATCGAAGAACTGGAATCGCGTCGCGGCACGTCCGAACGAAGTCACAACCTGGTGGCCGAACAGGTCCAGCGCATGGAAGCTGAGGCCCATCTCACAACCACCGAAGAAGGGCGGGCGCTAGCGAAACTGGAAGAGGTACGGCGCAATATCGCGCAGCAGGCCCAATCGCGGGTCGAACAGGAAGAGCGAATCAAGCGAGAGATCGAACAGATTCGCAGTATGGAAGAGGAGCACAAGCGAAGATTCGAGCTCGAGATACAAAAACGTGCTGATGCTGAAATGCGGTTACAGCACGAGAAGGATCGTCTGCGACACGCCGAAGAGGCTCGCGTAAACGCCGAAGCTCGCGTTGAGTTGCTCGCCAAACCGGGCGTGCCGGAGCTGGCGGAAGTGAGTGATTGGCATGACGATCCAAGGGCTAATCTCAGACGGATCGAGCCACTTGTCGCAGCTCAGCAGGAGGAATTGAGTTCGGCGCCGACAGCTAATGTTTCCGACGAGCCTGTGGAAGAGGTGCTGGGAGTAGACGAAACCGCAAATGCCGAGGTTGTCCTGTCAAGACTCAAGAGCGCCGTAAGTTCTGAACGCGCTGCGGCGATTGCAGCGATACCAGCGCTGGAGTTGCCGGATGCCTTTGAAGTAATCGTGAAGCACTTTGACGATCAGGCCGAAGAGGTGCGCAACAGCGCGGCACGCTCACTGCGCGAAATTGATCCTTTGCGTCCGGTTGATCCGTTCACACGTGCCCTGGAAGAAGCATCCAGCGAACGTAGAAAAAGCATCGGCTTGGCGATCGCGACTTCGGGTTTAGCGGCGCAGGCGCTGAACGATCTCGACGCTGAGAGCCGGGAAGATACTTACAACGCTCTTTGCCTGCTGTTTGTGATGGCGAAAACGGGCGAGGTGAAACCGCTGGTGGAGGCGATAGAAACGCATCCCGATGTGGAAGTGCGCCGCGCTGCCATCAAGTTGCTTAACCTGAGCGGGCAATCGGAGTTGGCGGAAGCTGCTGCGAAGCGGCGATTGGGTCTCGGAAGAACCAACGGCGGTTGATGATTAGCCGCACATGAACGGGAAAGACAAATAGCCGCGGATCAACGCAGATGGCACAGATCTGAAAAAGCAAATTAGTGTGGATGCATTGTCCGCTTTTTCAGATCCGTATCATCCGCGTTTATCCGCGGCTAATCTTCCTTAAGCCTTTTCCAGGTTTGCGAACTTCTGCACCAGCTTCTTCTGCCCAAAACCCGGAAAACTCACCGTGAGTTTCAATCCTTCTCCCACGCCTTCGCGCCTCAGCACCAGACCACGACCATACTTCGCATGACGCACATACGAACCCGGCACGAAATCTCCGGCGCCTTCCGAGTTTGAACTCTCCGTTTTGCCGGCGGGCGCTTTGAAGTTTGCATAACGGCTGGCCGGCGCTCCCGGTCTTCCCGCCCCTGATCTGGGCGGCGGTATCGACCCCGACGTTTGGCCCATCTGCTTTGCCCGCAGTTTGAAAAAATCCGCGATCGAGTCCGGTGTATCGTAAGTCTTGCCAGTGTATTTTTTCGGTTCCTTGCGATACGCGCCCTGCTCGTAATCGATCGCGGTCGAACCGCGAGCGAAGGAAAGCCAGGAATTCCCTCGCGTAAGATCTTCCATCAGGTCCAACGGCATCTCATTCAGGAACTGCGATGGTTCCGACGCGAGCTCTTCCCCATAGACGCGTCGCTTCATCGCGTGCGTGACATAAAGAAAGCGCTCGGCACGAGTCATCGCGACATAACAAAGCCGTCGTTCTTCTTCCAGCTCTGCCGGATCAGTAGCGGACCGTGAATGAGGAAACAATCCATCTTCCAAACCAACAATGAAAACCAGCGGAAACTCGAGACCCTTCGCCGAGTGCGCGGTCATCAACGTTACTGGAGCATCGCCTTTGTACTGGTCCGTATCAGACACGAGCGCTGAGTGATCGATGAATTCCCTCAGACCTTCTATGCCCAGTTCGTCGTAATCAACCGCAGCGTTCACCAGTTCCTGCAGGTTCTCTAAGCGCGCATCAGCTTCGTCAGTCTTCTCGCTTTTCAATGCGAGCTCGTATCCCGTGTCGAGAATTGCTGCCTTGACGATGTCCGACACTGGTGATTGTGACGAGGCGGGGCCATTGCTTTCGCCGTCGTTATCAAAGTCCGGCGATTCGTCAGAGTCATCGGTGATCTCGTTCGCACCTTGCAGTCCTTCAGTCTCGAATTCTTCCAAAATGCGCTGTTCCGACGGTGCGTCCGAAACAGTTGGTTCTTCAGCCGCGGCGCCCGCGAGAACGCCGAGTTTCAAAATCAGTTGCCGAAACCTCGTGAGCGCAGACACAGCTCTTGGACTCAAGTTCTGCGGTTCCTTGATGACGAGTCCGAGCGTTTCCCAGGTGGAAGTGCCGTAGTCTTTAACGCGGCGTTCGATCTCTTCGGTTGTCTGTTTGCCAATCCCGCGCGGTGGACTGTTGATGACTCGCTGCAGCGCGATTGAATCATTCGGGTTCAGAGCGAGCTTCAGATAAGCGATGATGTCGCGCACTTCCATTCGTTCATAAAACGAAAAACCGCCGACGATGTTGTAGGCGAGCCCGCAACGGCGCATCGCTTCTTCAAAAACACGTGACTGAGAGTTGGTGCGATATAAAACCGCGGCACGCAGATCGTACTGATCACGACGATGCTCGAGAATCTGGGCAGCGACGAAACGTGCTTCGGCCTCCGCATCGAACGCCTGACAGTAGCGAACCTTTTCCCCGCGAGGATTTGAAGTCCACAAGTTCTTTCCTTTGCGCTCAACGTTATGCTTAACGACGGCGCCGGCGACGTCGAGAATGACCTGCGTCGAGCGATAGTTCTGTTCCAGTCGAATTGTCCTCGCGTCGGGGAAATGCTTTTCAAAATTCAGAATGTTCGCGATGTCGGCGCCGCGCCACTTGTAGATCGATTGGTCTTCATCTCCTACTACGCAGATGTTCTGCTGCTTCTCAGTGAGAAAACTGATGAGGGCAAACTGCAGCGTGTTTGTGTCCTGGTACTCGTCAACCAGAATGTAACGAAATTTGTTGTTGTACTTCTCACGCACGTCAGGAACAGTTCGCAACAGGCGAACTGTCTTGATCATCAAGTCGTCAAAATCGAGGGCGTTGTTGGTGTGGAGTCGCTCTTCATAGGTCTTATAAACACGTGCGATCGATGCTCGTCGCTCGTCAACGTATTCGGCCCGCGCAGCATAGGCATCAACATCTTCACCGCGGTTCTTAGCGGCGCTGATGGCGCTTTGCACCGAACGCGGCGTGAGTTGCTTGTCGTCATAGCCGAGGTCCTTGATGGCTGCCTTAATCAAGCGCAGCGAGTCGTCCTGGTCGTAGATCGTAAACGTCCGCGTGTACTTGTCGTTCAGCTTTTCAATCTCCTGACGCAGAATGCGCACGCAAAGGCTGTGAAAAGTCGAGACAGTGGGACGACTGGAAAGTTCCTGATCGCGCAGCAAGCGCTGCACGCGATCACGCATCTCTTGAGAGGCTTTATTTGTAAAAGTGACGGCGAGAATATTCCAGGGAGCCACGTGCTTTTCAGCGATCAAGTAAGCGATGCGATGCGCAATGACGCGCGTCTTACCCGAGCCAGCGCCAGCCAAAATCAGCAGAGGGCCTTCGGTGTTGAGAACAGCTTCGCGCTGCTCCGGATTTAATGAAGCGAGGAAATCAGTCATTGGGTTTGATTGTTGACGTGGTATTTAAGCACACGCGCGGAGGAGGACAAAACTGGTCCGTTGGCGAGCAGTCAGATGCTAGAAGGCAGATGTTAGATGTCAGATGCAAGATGTTGGTAGACCGAATCGCGATTGGCAGAAGCCTTGATGGCAGGAGACTAAAGAGCTGGAGAATTTGCAGGTTGGGAAGGGTGGTTTACCCCCGCTGACCTTTATCAGCCAGCAACTT
Organism: Blastocatellia bacterium; assembly: GCA_031399105.1. Lineage (GTDB taxonomy): Bacteria > Acidobacteriota > Blastocatellia > Pyrinomonadales > Pyrinomonadaceae > PSRF01. The sequence goes on from JANNON010000696.1 coordinate 7,045, forward strand.
GAATACACTATTTCACTTGGCGGGGATTTTGTAGAATCGATGAGCCCGGCCTGCGATCAGACATTCTGAGGAACAAGATGCAAAAACTTCATGCACTGACAGGGATTCTTCTGTGCGCGTTCGTCAGTTCGTGCACACCTACGACTAAAACAACTACGGACGGCGCTCCTTCGCCCACTCCCACAGCAAGCGCGCAGGTGTCTCCAACTCCTGAAGCGCTCGGGGGCATCGCGGCTCCGGAGGTAGGAGACACATCCGCTGAGGAGTTTGCTGGAACTATCCAGGCGGTGGAAAAGAAGCGACCCGGGTCCTCGGCCGCAATTTTGAAGGAAGTGCGTACCGGGAGACATGAGAAGTTTGACCGCGTGGTTTTTGAATTCAACGGACCACAAGTACCCGGCTATCGCGTCGAGTATCTCGCGAAGTTAGCGACGACCTGTGGCGCGGGTGACGTGGTTGAAGTAACAGGGGAAGCAGATCTTCTCGTTCAGATGAGTCCCGCGCATGCTCACAATGAACAGGGTCAACCCACGGTTACGCAACGCGAACGATCAATGAGTCTTCCAGTATTG
>JANNON010000641.1:0-2395 GCA_031399105.1 Blastocatellia bacterium
GAGATGAACCCGGCGCGCCAGTGTGCCCCGCAGCCAACACTCTGCCATCCAAAAGCAGGACAGCAGTCGAGTGATACTGTCTGCGTTTCGCCGCGCTGGCCATCGTGCTCCAAACTCCCGTGGCGGGATTCCAAAGCTCAGCCTGAAATATCGCTTCGGATATGCACGTGCTGTTAAAGCCGCCGCCGTTCGTACCACCCGTAGCCAGCACTTTGCCGTCTGCCAGCAGCGTGAGATTCAGGTGTCGGCGCGCGTTTGCCATCGAGCCGGTTGACTGCCAAAACCCAGTCTCATTGGTGAGATCGATCGTTTCCGCAGTCGCGCTGGCTGGGTTACCACCGCCGGCTATCAGCACCTTATTGACGTCGTACATGACTGAAGAGCCTGCGCCGCGATCCGTCAGATAGAGCGGCGCGCCTGAGTAGTAGTAATGCTTTTCAGTCACTCCCCACGAGCCCGTGCCGGTAGTATCCAACCAACGCCCTGGAGAGACAGGCCCGGCATAAAAAACCCTGCCGTCCGTACCCACGTGAATCCAGGGATAGAGCGGTATTAGACGTTGAGCGCCGGTGAGAATCCGTAAACTGGTGCCGGCGCTGTTTAGCACCTCTGGAATCTCGTTGAACACATTTCCTTTGCTGCCAGGTGGGCGATAGATGCCGGAAAGGATCGCAGTTTCACCGTTGGGGAGTGTGGCGTTCGAGGGATACCAACGACCGTTCGCCATGGTTGGACCAGGGTTGGCAGGCGGCGTGGCTGCAGGCGACGGACTGAGATTGAAGATGGTAGTTGCCGCTAAGCCATGGTCTCCAGTGTTCCCAATCGTTCCGCCCGAAACAAACAAGCGACCGTCTGGCAAGAATGAGTGGCCGCTGCAAAAAAGATTCTCACCGGTGTACACGATATTCTCTGTGTTGTTGCCGGGGATGTCCGGATCGCAAAGACCTCCAATGAGCACGCAACCCCAAAGCCGGCTGACAGTAGGTGGAAAGAAATACGGCCCCCAATGAAGCACTTTTCCATTGGGCAAGACGGATGCATGGACAACAGGCAGCGCGGGAAACGAGGTGTCAAAACTCAGCTCCCACGTCCCAACCGTGGCCGAAGGAACAGGCGCCGTCACCCGTTTTAGTTTGCGACTGCCTTTCGCTTCTGCGGCTGGAGCCAATACAAAAAGAATCACGAGCAGCAGCAAGCCAGCCACGGTGTTTTTGAAGAATTTTGAATAGTTCGGCAACCGTGATTGGCTTTTGATTGTTGAGTGATTGTCGGGAACAGAGTTTTTTTGAACGGAGTGATTAACCTGAGTCATGACCGACCTTCCCTTCAGGTGATGAAGTTAAGTTTCAGTCTGGGCAAGCAATGCGTGTGTGAGAGTGGTATCTAACTGGCCGCTGATTATAGGTTCACGCAAGGTTGTTCACAAGGCAAAATTCCACAGCGTGAGAGAGGGAGTACGAATCTGGCTAACCCGGCGAGAAACAGGTGCCGAGGGTAAGATGCGCTTTTATCTAACTACCACATGGCAGTCGTTAAACCTGAATTTGACTCTTGCTGGGAGCAGATTAGGTGGCCGTTATTGGAGGGGATAGTTTAGGTCAGGTAATTTGCAGGTGAGGAGGGTGGGTTACGCGGAGCGCCGCTGAAGACACAAAGGTGCTCAGGATCCAAACCCGACTCACCGGTTCAACTCCTCAATCATCTTCACTACCCTTTCCGGCGACTCAAGTCCATAAGCAAACCGCTGCACCTTCTTCCTATCATTCGCGATAACCATCGACGGTACGTGATACCCCTTGTTCGAACCGTCTCCCGTCAGGACTCGCAAAAGTACCTCCAGCTCATCTGGCTTCCCAGTCACTAACTTCCAATCACTCTTCGCATTGAACTGGGCGCTCCAGGCTTTCAGTTTTGCAGGCGAATCCGTTTTCGGATCAGTGGTCACTGAAATCAAATACACATCACGTCCTAAACGACCACCGAGCGCGGTCTGTAGTTTGGCAAAGTTAGCACCCGCGAGCGGGCAGAATGATTTGCATGTGGTAAAGATGAAATTGATTACGACGACTTTGTCTTTTACTAAGTCGGTGTAGAACTTTCGCTTTTGACCTTCATGATCCACAACGTCGATGTCGGGGATGGAAAACGCTAAGGGCCTGCGAGGTTCGGGTTGAGCTGCTTTTGCGGAAGCATGAACATGCGGTTGACTGGCTTGAGTTTTCTTTGTTGCAGGTTGTTTCTGCGCCAACGCCGAAAGGTCTATCGTCAGGAGACATGCGAAAACAAGCGTGACTAAAACGCCAAGCCGCCTGGCATAAATAACAATCAGTTCGCTCATCCTCGTCTTCAAAGTGTCAGCTCAAACTTTCAGATCGCGCTTGTGGCTCGGGTCAAC
>JANNON010000722.1:0-2282 GCA_031399105.1 Blastocatellia bacterium
CGCTCAAGTTGCAAAAATCCTACTCCGAGTGGATGACGCACCAAAAACCAACAAACCTGATCTCGGCCCATAATTTAACAAATCAGACGCGAGCGGGGACAGGGTCCGCCTTCCTGAGAGTGAGACTGCGCAAGTTGTCTCGCGGTAATCAGAACTTGAGACCTACTAGACCTCCGCAATTTTCCCAAGCCTCTGAGTTCTCCTGTTAAAACTGACAGTACTAAAGCAATGCTCAAGGGCCTAGATTGTCTTGTCATCCCCGGCGCATTTCCAATGTCTTGAATTCACCGCGAATCACTCTGGAGCACTGTTGCACCAGAGAATCAGAGTGCCAAGACTCACTCAAATATTACCTTCAAGGTGAGGGGATGATGGCAGTGTCAGAGTCGACTAGAACAAGCGTACCTGTTCGCGTTTTGACCACGCGCTGACCGTAATGCGTCGAGAACCATCGAAAGTTTCTTCAGACTGTTCGTCATCGCAAGTGATGGCCAGCCACATCATGCAATAAACCGAAAGGTGAGAGATAAACAAGGTGAGAGATAAACTATGGCAACTAAAAAACCTAACATTTTGATTCTCTGGGGAGATGATATCGGTTACTGGAACATCAGCGCCTACAACTTAGGGATGATGGGATACCAGACACCCAACATTGATCGCATCGCAAAGGAAGGGGCGCTCTTCACCGACTGGTACGGCCAGCAAAGCTGCACTGCCGGCCGTGCGTGCTTCATCACCGGCCAATCCGGTTTTCGGACCGGCTTGCTAAAAGTCGGACTGCCCGGCGCGAAGGAAGGCTTGCAGGCACGTGATGTGACGATTGCTGAGCTGCTCAAGGGCCAGGGTTACATGACAGCCCAGTTCGGCAAGAACCATCTTGGCGACGCCGATGAGACTTTGCCGACCGCACACGGGTTCGACGAATTCTTTGGCTCGCTCTACCATCTAAATGCGGAGCAGGAGCCCGAGAACCCCGACTATTACAAGAAGCCCGAAATGAGGAAGAAGTACGGCACTCGCGGCGTGATCCATACGTGGGCCAACGAGGACGGTACTCAGAAGATCGAAAGCACCGGCCCGCTCAATACCAAGCGCATGGAGACGATCGACGACGAAACTACTAACGCTGCTCTTGACTATCTTGATAAAGCAGCAAAGTCCGACAAACCGTTCTTTCTGTGGTGGAACGCCACCCGCATGCATATTTTCACGCACTTGAAGGAAGAGAGTAAGGGCGTGACGGGTCTTGGCACCTATCCTGACGGAATGGTCGAGCATGACGCACACGTGGGACAGATACTCGACAAGCTCAAGGAGTTGGGCCTCGATGAGAACACGATCGTGATGTACTCCACGGACAACGGGGCCGAAGAATTTTCCTGGCCTGATGGCGGTTGTACGCCATTCCGCGGAGAGAAAAACGAGAACTGGGAGGGCGGCTATCGCGTTCCGTGCGCGATGCGTTGGCCTGGAGTTATCGAGCCGGGAACTTTCAATAACGAGATCTTCTCGCATGAGGACATGTTACCGACGATCCTGGCAGCCGCCGGCGTGCCCGATGTGAAGGAACAATTGCTGAAAGGCATGAAGGTCGGCGACAAGACGTTTAAGGTTCATCTCGACGGTTACAACATCACCGGTGCTCTCAGCGGGAAAGAAACTAATCCGCGCGAAGAGTTTTTCTATTGGAACGACGACGGCTCGCTGGTGGCACTACGGTATAACCAATGGAAGATCGTCTTCCAGGAGCAACGCAGCGAAGGGCTTGCTGTTTGGCAGGATCCTTTCGTCACTTTGCGATTTCCGAAACTGTTTAATCTGCGGTCCGACCCGTGGGAAAATGCAGACAAGGGCGCCATGGACTACTCTCACTGGAGAGTCGACCGCCCATTTGTTATGGTGCCGGCTCAAGACTACGTGGCTCGGTACTTGAGCACCTTTGTGGAGTTCCCGCCGAGTCAAAAGGTCGGGAGTTTCTCGCTGGACGATGTACTAGACAAGCTTGCCGCGGCTGCCACGAGCGGCAAGTAGTCAGCGCCGAATGGAAATGCCCAGCCTTGCGGGCATGACAAAAGACTCCCCGGCGGACAATGCGTCTGCCGGGGAGCTTTGCACAAAAAGTGCACGCATGATATTGCCGCTGGAAACCAGGTCTCAATCACCTTAACCTTCAGGTAGTGCTCTGTTAGTGTGTTGCTAACTGCCGACTGCAGTTTAGTCGTTGGGCCATTTGGGACGGAGTGGCGATGAAGTCAGTACCGAAACGCGGTAGCGCCGGG
>JANNON010000748.1:0-3102 GCA_031399105.1 Blastocatellia bacterium
CCGGTTCATGGTCCGTACTGCTGGGCCATCAACTTCAAGCCAACCAGAAATGTATATAGGTCCGGATGGTGTCGAGCGGCCGTTGGATGTAACCACTTCGCAATTGTTGTTGCAGGTGATGGTGGACGGAAATTTGACACCGCTGGCGATCACTTACAATCCCGACCTTCATCGACACATGCGGTTCCGGTACGAGCCGGCGTTCATAACGCCACAATTTGGCGCGATCATCTTTGAAGCCAGCCCGGACAACAGCAACTGGACTCTTCTGCATCGCGCCACTCTCACGCGAGTGGTGAACCCGATGACAGTCGAATTGAGTGCGGGTACTTCATCCCCTACCACCGGCGAGTCCGCCATCTTCGACAACATTCGCCGGGTTCTTACCACTGTCCAATTTTCATCTGCGAACTATCAAGTTGGTGAAGCACAGCAATCGATCGAAATCACGGTCACGCGTACCGGCGACACGACCACGCCGGCGAGCGTGGAGTACGAAACGGCAGACGGCACGGCGTCGCAGCTTAACCGCTACACCCAAGCGACCGGATCACTCGACTTTCCAATCGGAATCATGAACCAGAATTTCCAGGTTCTCATAAACAACAACAACCTCACTGACGGTGATCAGTTCGTCAATTTGCTACTCAGCAATCCGAGCGGACCGGAGCTAAACAGTCCGTCGCGAGCGACGTTGAATATTCAGGATGACGACACCGTTGTCCCATCAAGTAATAACTTGGATGACCCTGTGTTCTTCGTGACTCAGCACTACAGTGATTTCCTTAGTCGACCGCCCGACCAGAGCGGCTTGAATTTCTGGGTTGGGCAGATCACTTCATGCCCACCAGGCAATCAGGCTTGTGTGAATGCACGACGCATTCGAGTCTCGCACGCTTTCTTCTTTGAACAAGAGTTCCAGCAGACAGGTGCGTTTGTCTTCCGTCTATATCGCGCTGCGTACGGTGACCAGCAGCCGTTCCCAAACCCATTTCCTGATCCCAATAACCCCGGCGTAGCCGAGAAGACGCCGAGCTATGCCGTGTTTTCGTCAGACCGGGCGCAAGTAGTCGGTGGCGCTGAGCTGACAAACACGCAACGGCAATTAGCCAGCAACTTCGTCGCGCGGCCCGAGTTTATCGCCAAGTATCCTGCGAATCTGGATGGACCGGCCTTCATCACCGCTCTGCTGAACACTATTCAAACAGCAACGGGAGCGAACCTCTCGAGTCAGCAACAAGTGTTGCAGACGCTGCACACGCAGGGTGGGCGAGAACTGGTGATGTTCCACATCGCTAACGACTACTGGAACAACTGCGATCGCCTGCCGGGAAGTCCGCCAGCGCCTTGTGTTCCTGCGGGAGTGGGACCGGCTGTGGACAATCGACCGTTCATCGATGCGGAGTACCGGCGGGTCTTTGTAACGACGCAGTACTTTGGCTACCTGCGTCGTGATGCCGATATTCCAGGCTTGGTCTTCTGGCTGAGAGAGGTGAATCGGTTTCCGTTGCGGGACCAGAACATTCAGAATGCGATGGTGTGCTCATTCATCACGTCCGACGAGTACCAACTGCGCTTCAGTTCAATGGTGACGCACAGCAATCAGGAGTGCCAGCAATAGTACTCAGATCGTTCCTGGGGTTTAATGGCATCTGTAAGAATCGGCCAACGCCTTGGCGCAAGATCCGAAATGCTCGGTCGCGAACAATGTTGAGAAATACACACTAAACAAGAGATAAGCCCAAATGCCAGTGCGACTCACTAAGGACGACTTTTCATTGCGAAGCACCAAGCTCCACGCGCTGCTGATCGCAGTCGTGTGTCTTGCTGCGTTGATATTTTTGCAGGTCGTACGCGCGCAAAATTTGAGGGCCGATTTTCAGTTTCAGAACACTCGCAACAGCTCAACCGGAAGCTGGACGCTCGCCGACACCGGTGTGGGCGCTAATACTTTTCAGACTGACACAGTAGATGGGAATTCGCGCACGGTGCTGCGCTTTATTGAGAACAACGGTCTGCGTTTGTCGGCGACCAGCGATGTGATTCCGAGCAATAACTACACGATCGTGATGCTGTTCAAGCTGGACAATGTTACTGGTTTTCGTCGCCTGATTGATTTTAAGAATCGGACCACTGATGACGGATTCTACATCGAAGACGGGCAACTGGAACTCTGTCAGACCTGCACCCCAATACCTGCTAACACTTACGTTCAGATCGTCTTGACTCGCAGCAGTGGTGGCACCTTTGCTGCTTACGTCAACGGCACATCGCAGGGAGGGGGACCGGACACCAACAACGACTTCGTGATCGCTGGCGGCAACATACTGAATTTCTTCCAGGACGATACGGTTTTTCCGAATGAGGCGTCGGCCGGTTCGGTAGCGCGGATTCGACTTTACGATGCGCCGATGAATGCCGCGGAAGTGGCGTCGCTCCCGCGACTACCATTGACGACGCTCACCGTCACAAACACCAACGACAGCGGTGCTGGATCGCTGCGCCAGGCAATCACTGATGCTAATTCCGAAGCAGGCGTGCAAACGATCAACTTTAATATTGCTGGTCCCGGCGTGCGGACAATCAACCTTCTCTCCGCGCTACCTTCGGTTTCGGATCCTTTAACTATCGATGGAACGTCCCAGCCCGGCTTTGCCGGCACACCGCTGATTGAATTGAACGGCGCAACCGCAGGCGCGACGACTAATGGGCTCTTCATTACCGCGGGCAGCTCAACAGTTCGTGGCCTAATCCTCAACCGTTTCGGCGGGAGTATGGCGGCCGGCGGCGCCGGAATCGTTCTCATAACTAACGGAAACAATGTCATCACCGGCAATTACATCGGCACCGACAGTTCAGGAAGCGCAGCCGCAGCAAATTTCTTTGACGGAATCTTCATTAGTGACTCCGACAGCAACCGCATTGGTGGAGCGGCTGCTGCTGAACGCAATGTAATCTCAGGCAATAACCGATTTGGTCTATACCTTCTCAATGGCTCAAACACTAACGCGATAGAAGGTAATTACATTGGCACGAATGCGGCTGGGACTGCTGCAGTGCCGAATGGCGGGGAAGGCATAATCCTCGATAACGTATCTTTAA
>JANNON010000780.1:0-4986 GCA_031399105.1 Blastocatellia bacterium
CGCTGACCGAAGTGTCGGTCGAGAGGTCGCCGGCTGGTCCAACCATGACGCTGCTGGAAAAGTTGTTTAATGTTGAATCAGTCAACGTGATTAAGACGGTCTGTGTGGTGCGCCCGCGCCAGTCGAAGTTGATGGTGAGCGGCGTTACTGCCGGGTCGATACTTGTGGTTGCAGGTGGCAACGAGTAGCGGAGAGTTGTTTCGAGCGGCAAGGCAATATTGCGTGCGGTCGCAGAACCGACCCTGTTGAAGTCGATGTTGGCCGTGTAACCGTAACGATCGTTAAGAACCATGCTTGCGCCGCCATGTCGTTGCACGGAATCGGCTCGGGCTTTCTCAAGCAAGGTTGAAAGATCGCGAGTTGCGCCAGCAAGCTTCAGGCTTCTGGTTGCCGGTTGGAAGCGGACAATTGAGACTGCGGAAATGATTGCCACTATCGCCACCACCACCAGCAGTTCAAAGACACTAACGCCCGCACTGTTACCAGCGCTTAGTACATTTTTTGAAAAGCGAGTTGTCATCGTTTTTAAGTGGGAAACCGAAGGCGAGTGAGACTCTGCCCAAGTGCGCATTCGCAAACATCATGCCGGAAGGAAGACAGTCAGTTCGTGATTGGACCAACTTGAATTGGGTTGGAAACACTTGAAATTCGGCGGATAGCCGAGGCATTCGCGAGTTGTTAATGAGTTGGTTTTATCGGTGAGTGGAAGTTCGCCACGGCGTCCCGGCGACAATGTCCCTATTTGGCGGTTGAGATCCCCGACAGCCGGGGCACCGGATCATTCCCTTTAGCTCGGGGCCAGACGAGAATACAAACGTCAGCAAGGTATCCAGGACAAAGTAAATTACTACTATCCAGAGACAGCGCGCGATCCGCACCGGATGATGATTCCGAAAAACAGATAGGCGGGGAAGTAAAGCAGGAGTGACACACCTGACTCTGCGTCGATTTCCGAATTACCTGTTACAAGAAGAATAATTGCCAGCAGTCTACTGAAGACAGCAAACGCTATTAAGAGCGTCGAAGTTTCCCGCATAAAGTTCGGCGAGCGCAAAACTTCACTGACAGATTTCCTTAGCCAGTCCTGATCGTGTGAGCTTGAAGGGACAATAAGATTTGTGACTATTGAGAAGCAGCCTCTTGTTCACTTCTTAGCGTTCGAGGGTATCGGTTCCAGCGTGCGGGTAGTATGTTCGGTAACGCTTGGCGCAGCGGTCAGTTGTATCGGTAACTTCGCCGGATCAAGTTCATGTGTCTCGCGTGGTGGTGCGAGTTCGACGTTCTCAGTCACCGCTTTGGAGATTTTTGCCAGTCGACGAACTTGCCAAAGTCCTACACAAAAATAGGTGATGAACGCAGCCGAGCTGAGAATCATCCATGCGAGGATGAACGAGTTGCCGAGCTCAATCTTCTTCAGAACCACCAGACCTCCGAGTACGAGGCCAAGGCCCATCATCGTGCTCCAGAACAGTCCTTCCATCTCACTGTCCATGCGGTTCTCAAATAACTTGATCGCCTCAGGATCCCTGCTCGCCAGGTGCGCGCCACAGCGATTGCAATACTTCGTTTGGTGCGCCAAAGCCAAACCGCACGATGGACAGAACATGCCGCGTCACCTCCCTTGCCTTTAGCTACGTCCTTCCTGGGAAAATGGTTTCAGCGAACATCGGTCACTTGAGTGCGGCGTCACTTCGCGGTCCCATCGTCGTTCCGCATACTCGCGAGGAGCGTTGCGCCGCGGGGCGAGAGCCGATAACCGATTCCAAGACTCTCCGTCAGTCCCAGCTTTTTGAGTTTTCTGACATTGAGTTTGAACTTCGGCAGTGGCTGGCCCACTAAAATGCACAAGTCCCCTGCGCGAACGCCGGGATTGGAATTCAGAATGTCGAGCACTCGAAGCGTCCAGGCCCCGTTAGCATCCAGTCGCTGTAAACGCGCTCTTAAGTTTTGAGACTCGTCATCGCCCGTAATCGGTGAGTTTCGTAATGCGATTCGTGGATCAGGGAGAAGCGCGCCCAGATCAATCCGGTACACCTCTCCTGCTGAACGAATGTTCAGCTCGGCCAGCAACTCTTCACGAGACTCGTATCCTGCTGCCAGAGCATCTGCGTTTGAAATTTGATTGGGCTGAATGATTCGGAGCGAGCCGATCTGCAGTTGGCCCACCGCCGTCAACAAGGTACCGCCCGCACGCACCGAAGGTCGCCGCCAACGTCGGAACGCTACCGTGATAGTGCCAGCCTGAATCCCATCGAGAAACTTGCTACGAAAGAGCATTGAGCTTTCCAAGTCCGAAATATTGCCGCGGATTTTCACAGATGGCAGGGATCTGATTAGAGTTCCCTTTCAAGTGAGCGAGAAACCTCGCCGCTTCGCCAGCGCTGCAATCATTCCGTCCACAGCTTTGTTCACCCCGAGGGCATAATTCGCTCGCTTGAGGTCAGGCGTCATGAGGTTGCCAATGTCATAGACCTCTGAGTTGGTTATCACCTGCTCCAGAACCTTTGAGATTTGGAAGCGCCACTTCCGATCCTTGATCGCGAGCAGCAACAGTACCCCGGCGCCGTCCGAATTCTTTGCGCCGACACCCCAGCAGCGAGCGAGGTCGAGTGAGTAACTATTGATGTCCTGACTGCCGCTCGTGTCGATGAGCACGACTGAGAAATCGATGTTCCCTTTGGTCTTCACGTTTCGCAGTCTCCCCTCGAGTGCTTCGCGGGCCGCTTGGTCGAGGATGTTCGCGTGATCGGTGACATGGTTTTCGGGAACCGGCAAGAGACATGGGGACGTACTTGGACTTTGAGAGATGACGGTTGCCGGCTGTTGAGGTTGGGGTTGGAGTTCCGATGAGTTGCGTGTCACGCACCCGGACGTTGTGATGATCGACGCGAGGAAAAGGAGTGGGAGTGATCGGCGCATTGGAATCAGCCTCAGATGGAGAACGATGATAGCGAATTTATTTACCACGCGTTAGCGTGAAATCTGAACCTTAGAGCGGTAGCGACCGGGTCGTACAGAAGGATGATGTTCCGGGTAGGTTGGACTATTCGCGAGATATCCCAAGTAGCGCCAAAGCCCGCAGCCTTGGGTTGATTCGCTACGCCTTCGTCGTTATGCCTATCTGCAAAATTCCATCTGCATGATTTCTTCTGCCTCGCCCCTTTTCGGGTTATCCTCGTTCCGCAAAACAATGCGTTACATCGAACACATTCCTCAGCCCGCCCTGCGCCAGCACATCGAGTGTATCTGGTTCGTTACGGTCCAGGAACCGCTTCCGAACTATCCCTCAGAGCGAGTGCTGCCTGACGGTTGTCTCGAATGGATCTTTCACCTTGGCGCTTCATTCGAGCGTCTGTTGCCTGATGGCAGTTGGGAACAGCAACCCAGCAGTTTCATCGTTGGCGAACTTACTCGGCATCTGTTGCTGAAGCCGGTGGGACGTCCGTCGGTGATGGGTATTCGCTTTCGACCCGGAGGCGCTTATCGTTTGCTGCCAGTCCCTTTGTTTGAGTTGACGGACCAAGCAGTTCACACCGCGGATGTCTGGCCGCAGGGTCAGGAAATCGAGGATGCCGTATTCGACGCGAAAACTGATCGCGAGCGAATGGGATTGGTGGAAGCATTTTTGCTTAAGCAGCTTTCACTCGTGGATCGAAGACCGAGGTTTGAAGTAGCCATTGCTCAGATCATAGAAAATGGAGGACAGACGCGTGTGGCTCACCTCGCTGAAAGCATCGGCTTCAGTTCGCGGCAGTTAGAGCGAGAGTTTCGAATGAGCATCGGTCTCTCTCCAAAATCTTTTGCGCGCATCATCAGATTTCAGAACCTGCTGCGGATCGTCGGTGAGGGAATGTTAAGCGAGTGGGCCAACGCCGCGTTGGCGGGGGGCTACTCTGACCAGCCGCACATGGTGCGTGAGTTTCGCGAGTTCACCGGCCACACGCCGACAGGGAGAGAAGTGAAGGCGGTTGGGAGTCTCGCGAAACATTTTATTTCCCCGCAAAGGCTGGCAACGCTGCTGGGAACGCGTGCGACATGAACGTACGATGTCAGACAGTGGTTCTTATTTTCCTTTCAAATCCTCTTCCACAGAATTGATTTCTCAAGCTTTAAAGTCTCGCAGTTAGGAAGGGGACCCTGTCCCCGCTCAAGTTAAGAGCCTTCCTGACTGTGAGACTGCACATCTGACTTCTTGATATTAGGATTTGAAAAGCTACACAAGGTTCACTACCTCGACGATCTCAACAAAAGTCTCTATAGCCATGTCGCATTTCTTCAAGACGACATCGAGCACTCCAGTGTAGTCTGCGTCCACGAAGGAGAATGCATGGACAAATCAAACATCACAATCACACTCCTGGTGCTCATTTTCGCAGTCGTTGCCGCAATGGGGCAGAATCCGACTGCAACGCCAACTAAAGATCTCTCGAGTCTGTCATGGTTGGCCGGCAACTGGAGCGGCGCTAAAAATGGGATAGAGATGGAAGAGAACTGGACCATAGCGAAGGGCAACACAATGCTCGGGCTGCATCGCGATGTAAAAGGTGGACGGACGTTGATGTTTGAATTCTTAAGAATTGATGCCAAACCTGATGGAATTACTTATTGGGCCAGTCCGGGAGGACGTCCCGCGACACCGTTCAAACTTATCGAATCGCGGTCTAACTATGCCGCATTTGAAAACAAGGAACACGATTTTCCGAACCGGATAATCTACTGGCTGGTGGACGATTCGCTGCACGCTAAGATTGAGGGAACGATGAACGGAAAACCCGCGTCGGAAGAGTGGGTGTGGAAGAAGGAGTAAAAAAGTTTCGAGTTTCAAGTTTCGTCTCAGGTCTCAGGAGAAAACCATCCACAGATTCCACAGATGACACAGATTCAAGAGTAAAACAACAGAGATCAAGTTCAAGACATGGGCGCAGCTTTTCGAGCCCCTTTATTCGAGCCGCTTTATCTGTGTCATCTGTGGATGGTTTTCTCCTG
>JANNON010000868.1:0-5555 GCA_031399105.1 Blastocatellia bacterium
CCCGCCCCCCCCCCCCCCCGTTAACTATAACTCACTACACCCCACTCCGTTTTAGTTCTCACACACCCGCTGCCGCGCGGTGGTATTGACTTCAATGACTCCCAAGCATCGCGCAAGGGCATGCAAAAACAAAAATCGAGCAGGCGATCCGTCAAGATGCCTGCTCAAAAGTGTTCTTAATCTTCTTATCTGACTTAAGGCTTGTTCTCTTCCAGCTGTCGCTTGATCAGCAGTTCGGAAAGCTCAGGAACTACTTCCCAGGCAATCTCTCGCACGACGTTTTCAGACAGCATCTCTACGGCGCGACGAGCTATCGCATCGATCACCTCGGGCGCCAGTTGATCCAAAGTTATCTGGCCACTCGCTGCGACCGACGTTCGTGCTGCAGTAGCGACCGGCGCATTTGGGGCTATTTCGACATCGTCGGTAATTCGCTCGAGCTGAGTGTCCTTCACTTCGACGGGTTCACCCGGACGCGGAAACTCTTGCGTCGTGGCCATTTGATCTGAGAACGGCTCGTCTTTCTCTACTTCATCTTCCGTTTCAATCTCCAACGTATCGACGCTAATGGCTGAATTCAAAACGCCATAGCCGCTGCCATGTTCGGATTCAGAAACCCTGGGTTCCACAAAGACACGACCCGCTGGGGCCGCAACGGAAACGTGCGCGGACTCCTCGATCTCATCGAAATCAAGATCCAGTTCAAAATCTTCGGCACTCGGATCATCAATCACACCGATGTCCCCGAGGTCCAACAGTTCATCGACAGTTTCCCTCGCGGGCGCGGCCTCAAGGGCAGCAGCCGTTGTTTGTGAAGTTTCCATTTGTCCAAAGTCCGCAGCTTCTTCGTTCGGCCTGATTGAGGGTGAACTCACCTCTTCTCGATTGATGGATGGGAACTGTTGCGTGTCAGCGGTGGTAAATGCCAGCTCTCTCTCGCTGAGCGCGGGTTCCGCTACTGGGATCTCAGGTTTTGGGAGTTCAACAGTCGGCGAGTCTTCGACTCGCTCACCGCTCATGAGCCCGCCAACTCTGTCGATCAACCGTCGAATTGATTGGAATGGCTTAGTCAAAATTTCGTCCGCGCCAACTCTGCGCGCCTCCGCCTCGTCGAAAGGTTCAAACGAGCCGACTAAGAGCACCACCGGAATGTGCTTTAGCTTATCGTTTTGTTTGATGTACTCACAGACCTCGTAGCCGCTCATCTCGGGCATGAAAACATCGGCGAGGACGATGTCGGGCGCAATCTCTTCGAGTCTTTCAACCGCTTCCCTGCCGTTGCCAAAACTAATTACCTTGACGCCTTCGTCGGCAAAGGTGAGGTCTACAACTTTCTGAATTGTAATCGAGTCGTCGGCAAGTAGGAGTTTGCGTCCAGCTAGCAAGGCCAAATCCTTAGCTGATTTCAGCGCCACTGGCGGGGTCAAGATACTGAAAACCGTTGGCGCCAGGCATGTTCATTCTTTCGCTACCCCTCGAAATGAAGGGGCATTTGAAACCTACCACCCGCCGCAATAGCCCGTCAAGACTTTAGTTATTTGTAGTAGTGATGCAATTTGGGCTCTGTAAATGAATGCGGCGTAAAAGTCATGAAGTCGGTAACACCTCGCGGTAGCGGGTGGGCCGCGAACCGCCCCGTTCTTCGGGGTTTTTGTGCACAATTCAACATATCACCCCACCCGCTTAGGTGGTACTGACCTCATGACACCCAATCGAATCGCGGCAAACTGCATCCCGCTGGAGGTTACGGCTCATTCATCCCCAACCTTCAGGTTGGGGATCATCGTTGGAGTTTGGAAAGTTTCCCTCTGGTGTGGTTAGTGTTGATGGTTGTGTTTGTTGTTGGTTGGTGGTTTGTGGTTGGTTTGTGTTTGCTTGTGTGTTGTTGGCCGTTCAGCTTGAGTTTAGGGACGCTTGAATATGATGTCGTCACCAGTATTCGGCGTTTTGTCTGGCCCATCCGAGCTCAGTGTGAAGCGATCGCGTTCGCCCTGGTATTGATAGGGGCGATGCCACGGATCGAGCCGGACAACGTCTGCGATGAAATTCGGAGTGAGGAAGTCGACGAGCACCGGATGTTTGTCTGACGCGACATAGAACCCGCGCTTGCTGCGAAAATTCTGCAGCGCGTTCGCGAGGGCTTCCATCTCCATCTTCGCCTTCTCTCGCTTCGACGAGTCCATCAGGGCAATGACCGTATCTAGTCTGGCCCAGTCGCGATTTCCGGTGCGGAATGCAGATATCTGCCATGCCCCTTTGTTCTGTCTTTCAAAACGAAAATCCACTTGCACTGTGCCCACCACAGTTGCTGAAGGCCTGGTACTTAACGGTAAGTCCAAAGGCGAGATCTCTCTGATCCGAATAGCATCCGAGGGAAGTCCGATCGATAAAGCGTTGGCCAACAAACAGCGCGCACGTTTCGGACCCAGCTTACCCGCATCCTGTCCTTTCGTCGGCTCACCATCATCGCAATCGTCAGCGGGCACTGACACGCTTCCAGCAACGATGGCACTCATGTCTTCCCATGCGTCGGGCGCCACTCTTACGTCACGAACTTCCCAATGCCCTGATTCATCCCTCTGAAATCTAAAAGCGGTCTCGATCTGCGCAGTCGCTTCGGCAGATCCGCTATCGCGATCTGCTATCTGCTTGATCTGGACAGCGTTGCTGGGAAGATTACTGCCGGCCACGCGCCTGATCAGATTCTTTGCTTGACTTGATTTCAACTGCGCGGATGCGTTGGTGACAAAACCTAGTGACGCGGCGAGTAGTGCAGCGGGGATCAGAATTGGCAGTTTCATAAGAACGGTGAGCTATTCGCTGGAAGGCGCTTTCCCGATCAACATCTGGAGCATGATCTGAAGTTGTGCGGT
Organism: Blastocatellia bacterium; assembly: GCA_031399105.1. Lineage (GTDB taxonomy): Bacteria > Acidobacteriota > Blastocatellia > Pyrinomonadales > Pyrinomonadaceae > PSRF01. The sequence goes on from JANNON010000868.1 coordinate 2,874, forward strand.
CGTAAAGGGTTTTGGCAAAAACACTACTGCGCCCGCGGAAAAACTGTCTGACGAAAGTTTGGGATCCTGCTCAGCGGTCATCATCATGACTGGAATCTTCATCAACCGCTTTTCGGTCTTCATAAAGCGAACCAGCTCCGGGCCGGAGATATGCGGCATCACCACGTCGAAAACTGCGGCAGTAAAATCCTGATCGTTCTGCAAAATCTTATAAGCTTCACGCCCGTCACGAGCGGACGTCACCGAGTAGTTCTCTTTTTCGAGAATCGTGGCCACCAATCGCAGGATTGCCGGATCATCATCAGCAACCAGAATCCGCCGACCCTGTCTAGCGCCGCCTTTAGGTTCGTTATTTGTCATAACTTCTCAAACTTCCACGGCTCGGCTGCTTTCGCCGGCTATTGTTGATAACTCAGCCGCGAGCTTGATTGCAGCGACCATACTTGAGTGTTCGGCCAGACCCTTCCCCGCTATGTCAAACGCGGTGCCATGATCGACCGAAGTACGAATAAACGGCAACCCGAGTGTCACGTTTACAGCCTCGCCAAAAGAGAGACACTTCACTGGAATCATCGCCTGATCGTGATAGCACGCGATCACCGCATCGAACTCGCCGCGAGACGCTCTCAAAAACACAGTGTCTGCAGAGAATGGCCCCTGTACATTCATTTCATCATCTGTTCGACGGCACATTTCGATCGCGGGCAGCATTTCGGATGCCTCTTCAACACCAAACAATCCGCCTTCGGCGCCGTGCGGATTCAAAGCAGCGACGGCGATTCGCGGACGATCGATCCCCCATCGTCGTAGTTCGCGATGAGTCAAGTTGATCGTTTTCACCAGGCGATCACGCTCAACCATTCTAATCGCTTCCGCCAGCGGAACATGCGTTGAGATCAAAACGATTCGCAGATTCGCCGCCACAAATGCCATCGCATAATCTTCCGTGCCGGTGAGGTGTGCCAGAAATTCAGTGTGACCTGGAAAGCTATAACCCCCGAGGAACAAGGCGCGCTTGTTGATCGGAGCGGTTGCGATCGCGTCGATGCTGCCCGCTGCGCAAAGCTGAACGGCGGCCTCAATGTACCCCGCGGCGGCTTTGCCCGCGACTCCCGACTCAATTCCCGGCTCTACGAAGCCACCGACATTATCGAGATGATAGATCTGCGCTTCTTCAATCCGTTCCGGGAGGGGTTCTCCCTGCCGAGTAATCTCATAACCGCATTGCAGATCGAGCGTGCGCGCGGTATGCGCCAGCAACTGTGCATCGCCGATTATTACGGGTATGCAAGCGAGTCTGATTTCAGGCTCAGCTACCGCCTTGAGCACGACTTCCGGCCCAATTCCGGCGGGATCACCCATGGTAATCCCCACGCGGGGCAGGCTTCGCCTCGTTCGAGGATGCGAATTAGTTGAGCTATTAGCGAACTGTCTCATTAGTTGAGACGACGCGCGTTGGGACGTAGGACGGAGGGCGAAGAAAATCTTTTCTTATTCTGCCGCCTGCTCGCGTTCGTCGGCCTTGAACATGTATTTAACGTTGCGCTTCAGCACAAGAAGGTTTGGCCCATCCTTGCGATTGACCTTTAGCGCGCCGCGATCATACCACTCAATGGTTCCTTCGATCTCCTCATTGTCGAGCAGGACAATAACCATTACCGTATGAGCATCGATCTGTTTCTTGTAGTAGAAGATCTCAGCGTTCGTCTCCATCGGTGGCGGAGTCCGCTTACGGACCTGAACCGATGACGACTGACTGGGACGTGGCGCTGTAGCTTCTCTGGCACCTTCGCCACTCTGGCTGCGTGCGGGGCCTCCGTTGGATCGCTCTCTGGACTGAGGAGCTTCTCGGGCTTTACCCTTCACTTCAGCAAGCGTAGTTCTGATGAGTTTCCGGTTCACGATTCTTCCTCCAATTGGACTGAACGACTGGTTTTTTGAAATTTTCAATCTTCGCCAGGCACGTGCGGGAGGAAGAGCTGACGTAGATCCACAAATACTACTCGCAGGCTGCGGCCATCCGAGGAGAGGCGTAACTTTTTACCCGTAATGGAAAATCCTGCAAGGAATGTTCGACATGCTACACAACCAGGGAGGAAAAAGCAAAGCTGAAAGCGATAGCCATTACTGTTGATTTCTAAGTGATTAGCAATCGATCGAAAACGAATTTGTGAAGTGTGCTCCGAAGTAAAAAGGAAGGCCGGAACCTCAGCCTTCCTTCGTTACTATCGCTTTCGAGTCGAGCTTAATCTGCTTTCTTCCGAATGAACGTAGGGACATCGAGATCATCCGAACGCACATGGCCCATCATGGGCCGCGGCAAATCGTCCGCTGGCCTCGGAGTGAAGCGCGGCGCATTCGCGGGCAAGGTCATCGGCGTCGAAACTGAGGCAACGGCATACTCTTCCTTGTCAAAACCAGTAGCGATGACCGTGATCTTCATTTCGTCATGCATGTTCTCGTCAATCACTGCGCCGAAAATGATGTTGGCATCTTCATCGGCCGCCTCGCGGATAATCGAAGAAGCAGCGTTCACTTCGAAGAGCGTCAGATCGTTTCCACCGGTGATGTTAATAAGCACGCCGCGCGCACCCTGAATCGTGGCTTCTTCCAATAGCGGTGAAGAAATGGCCTGTTGAGTTGCTTCGACGGCGCGGTTCTCGCCCCGCGCGTGACCGGCGC
>JANNON010000875.1:0-2843 GCA_031399105.1 Blastocatellia bacterium
AGGTTGGTTAATTTGCAGGTCGGGAAGGTGGGCAAGCTGAGCGGGTTGACTCAACTTCATAGGCAATCTTCAACGCGCACGACAATCAACCTCAGCGCGCCCCCGCTGTTGGCCGCACATCTCCATGGCAGTAGGATCAGAGTCCAGTCGAGCGGGGGCGGCGCTGAGGTTGAGGCTTGGTCAGGTGAAAGGTAGATTCGAGCTTGAGAGAACTCGCTCAGCTTGCCCACCTTCCCAACCTGCAAATTAACCAGGGTCGAATTCAGCATACCGAGGTTGCCTTCTCAGCGCTCGATCCCAAAATAGATCAACACCAACGGCAATTCACTGCTATTCAAAATCTCATGCTCCTCACCGGGCTCAATCACCGCACAATCGCCCTCGCGAAACTCCCTGCTCGCGCCCTCGATCTTAATCATCCCAACTCCCGAGTGAACCATGAACACTTCAAACATATCGTCGTGCGCGTGGCTACTGGCCCTCTGCCCAGGCGTCAGCTCGGACCGGGAAAAGTTTGTCACATGAGGCACATCGCCCTTTTTCAAGATCACCTTCTTGCGGATCTCAGGATTGTGCGACACACCCGTTTCGGCGATTTGCGATAGTGAGACGAATTTCATGTCTACCAGAGTATTCAGAACTGCCAGTGATGGCGAGCGAGCATTCGCCTGGATGATCACTCCTTTTGCAGATCTGTCTTCTGGCAGGTCGGACAGAAGTAGACGATGCGGGTTCGCTCTTCAGCTTGAGCAGATTCCTCGCGATCGTTTGTTTGCTCCGGATTGAAGGTAGCTTGGCGCAGTTGCTTGATCGGTGTGCCGCAACGAAGACAGGGAAGATTGGTGCGGCGAAACACGAGGTGACGCGTCCCCATTTCACGTCCGGGCTGATAGACGAGTGACGAATCAGCGCGCATGCGATCGCGATCTTCTTCAGTTGCCGTAGCGTTAGTCAGATAGGAACGACGTGCGAGTTCGGGTGCCGTGCGACTCAGGCGCTGCAACTCTTCTTTGGTAAGTTCTCCCACCTTTCGCCACGGATTCAAACCACAGTCAAAAAGAACTTCAGCTCGCAAATAATTACCTAGTCCTGCGAGGATGCGCTGGTTGAGAATCGCCGCGCCGATTGTGATGTCGTGGTGTTCCGGCAAGAGCAGGCGTCGTTGGAATTCACGTGACTTGAACGTGCCGTTAACGGGGAGAACGTCGGGACCGAGCGTGGCGAGGTTTTCAATCTGTTCATAAGGATCGCCCTGACCAACGTTGAAGATGGGAGCAGAAAGTAGGATCACCGCGCCGTTGTCGACCACGATGCGCGCGCGCTCGCGTCGATCTTTGTCAGGGAGGATGCTGCTGCTGTGATCGTGTTGAGGGTCGCGGCTCTCAGGATTCGGCGGGGGTAAACCGCCCTTCCTGACCTTAGAGATTGCTGAACTTGAGAGGCGGCGTTCAATATTCTTAGGCTCCGAACCGTTTCCGACCTCTCCGCCTCGCCTTTTCTCCGCGTCCCCGCGTCGCCCCATCCCCGCGTCCCCGTGTCGCCCCGTTCCCGTGTCACCTCCGTACGTCTCCCACCTTCCCCACATCATCAAGTGCGAGTGAAAGTAAAAGCCACCCTGCACGTAGCCGAGCAGGTGTTTACCGTGTGATGTGACGCGCCGAACAACGCGGCCGATGAGCCGGCTTTCGTTCTCTTTCAACCAGATCTTTGCGTCACGCGTTCGGGCTTCAAATGATCTTATCCGGCGCCCGGTGAGTACGCTGTGCAACGCGTCGGCGTACTTCCTTACTTCGGGTCCTTCGGGCATCAAGCGATCAATTAAGCGAACCGAATCACGAATCGATGTCGCGCGTAAGAGAATTGTTAGATTGTAGGGGTGGCACTCCGTGGCCACCCCTTCGATTGTCGCTCTGTTTGAAAGAAAGGGGCGTCCACGGAGGGCCGCTCCTACAATCTATTCCGAGCTCAACTCTCGACCGGCGGGTGTTCTTCTGGCAATGCAATAAGGCAGCAAAAAATCCAGTTCATAAACCCTTCAGTGTTCGCTAGTTTGCTGTTATCCAACCGCTCGCTGACGCCAAACTTTTGGACTCTGGGTTTACCTTAATCATGTACGCACCTGCCGCTCCGATTCTTCGGTTTGGGCCAAAGATGATTCGCGGCGTCAGCCCGGTGTCGAAATCGTAAAGACCTTCGAGCGCGGAAATGAGTTGCTCGCGACTCAGGTCAGCTCCCGCGCGTTTCAACCCTTCCACCAGCGTCTTGGCTGCGGCTAGTGCGGCAAACTGCGATGCTCGATGCCGAGGCGTGAGTTTGTACTTCTCAGACAGTGCCCTGTATTCAGCTCCACCTTCAGTCGAGATGTCTGACGGCACCGTCGGGAAGGCTAGAAAAATTTTATCCTTGAAGCCATCTGGGACGGCATTCGCTAGATCGCCAGCCGCGAGCGAGCCTAACAAAAAAAGGTTCGGCCTCCATTCGATGGTATTAGCGGCTGCAAGCAACGTCGCGGTTTGCGTATTGTCGCCGAAGAAAAAGACGGTTTCGACCTGCTGCTTCTTCAACTCCTCCGCTCGTTGCATCGCTACAAAACTTTTTGCTGCGAACGAAGTATTCGCGATCGTTTCCCAACCGCGCAGTTGCGCTTGATCGATGGCGGCTTTTCCGGCAACTGTCGTCAGAACGCCTTCCTCGTAGACGACCGCTGCACGGCTCTTCTTCAATCCCAGATTGGTGTCGGCAAAGTTTATCAACGCTCGCGCTTGTTCAGTCGCACCGGGCAGGAGATAGAAGACATAACGGTTTGGCGGCTTCACCGTTTGCGGGAGCAGCGTTGCCGGTCC
>JANNON010000883.1:0-3783 GCA_031399105.1 Blastocatellia bacterium
TTGTGTCTCGCTCTGTTGCGGCTGGCCGGACTGGGCAACAAGGGGAACACGCAAATAGAGCGAGTGCGAAACCAAAAGGCAAAGGATGATTTTCAGTTTCATGACGACTACTCCACAATGAATCTGACCGTGTCCTGGTCAATGACGGTGTTGGTGATTGGGCCACGTTTTTCAAACCGTCCGACTTCTTTTCCGTCTTGACCAATAATGGCTGTCATGACGTATGTCTGATCGGGCCGATCATCGAGGATCGAGATGGCGGCTTGCCAGTAAAGTAGTCGCTGATGCAGATCCGGGAGACTAGTGCCGACGGTATACGTGTCGGGTCGGTCGTCAGCGTTGATTTCGTCTTTTGCGACAGGCGCGGGGTTACTGCCATCGCGGTTGTAGAGAAAGATGTCGTACTTCGCAAAGAGTTGCTGTCCGAATCTCAGCGTGACAGTTGGCAAACTGCCCGTCCGTTTTACCGTAACTCTTTTGTGTGCCATCGTTAGTTCTCCTTTTTCTAATTCCGAAATTGCGAACGAGTGTTGGCTGTTCGTCTCTTAAGAACCGTGGTCTCAAATACTCGAGTCCCCACTCCTCGCAGATTATCGTTGTCGGGCATCTCAGCCCGTTCGTGAGAAGCCGGTATGTTTCGTCGAAGATGGAGGTGCCCGTCACTATGTCCGAACAGTCGTGAGGAAGCCCACTGTCGTGCCAAACGGGTCGAGAGTCGGACCACTATCATGCTCTTGAGATAACTTTTCATTGACGAGGACCGCAGGATTCTCGCGTCTGGTTCCCAAGGCGCGGCGTTGCATGAAAGGTCTCGGTTGGTGACCTTAGCTTCCGTTCGTTACGGATTCATCGTTTTCAACTCCGCAATGCACGCACCGGCAATCGCGGCGGCGACGTCGGCGCGGACTTGCGAGGCATTGGCGCCGAGGTTGAACAGCTCATCGACCTTCGCCGTATCCATAAACTCCAACTCGACGAGGCAGGCACGAACGCCGTTTCCGAGTTGGCTGTCTTTCAAAACTCCCAAAATCTGATCTTTCACTCCACGATCCTTGGTTGTTGCGTCGTGAGTTCTGAGGGCGTTGAGGACTGCTTTCTGAATACCGGTCGCGAAGTGCTTATCATCAGCGTGATTAACGTTGCCCGCAGTCTTTGGCCGGACCAGTGTCTCAACGCCGCGCGCGTTGTGCGCATTGGAAGCGTTGAAGTGAATGCTCAAGAAAAGATCCGCGTCATTCGCTTTGGCCACATTGGCCCGAGCAGAAAGACCGAGATTCTTATCGGTATCCCGAGTCATCACGACCTTTACCGTGTGTCCGCCGGCGGCAGCAGCCTCAGCGATGGCATCGCGAACCAGTAGGCCCATCCGCAAAGTTAAATTCTTTTCGAGTACTCCACTGGGACTCTTCGCGTTGTTAGCTGAAGATCCGCCGACCTCGAGGCTGCCACCGTGGCCGGGATCAATCACAATTGTTCCTTTACTCATTACGGTTCTCCTTCGTCCGACCGGGCAGTATCCCCGGGGAAAGTGTGTTGCGTCTCTTTCTGCGAACTACTCCTTGAGTGTGAGAAAGCGGTTTTCCAGAAGAAGCAATATCCGGAGCCTATTAACAACGGACCATTCTGATCCGGAAATTATCAACCGACTGACTTAATGAAGGTTGAGTGAGATTGAACTAACGTTTAGCGCAGCAACGACTAACCAATCTTAGTTCGCGCTTGTCCTTCATCCTTAAATGCTCAAAACCGAAAAAGTGTTTCAGGCAAATCTCGAAAACTCTGAAAGCTGCTCAAGTGAGTTAAATTTCCCTTCAGAGCTGCGTTATCTACGATCAGTTAATAAAAGGATCAAGGCTGGGAGGTGTTTTGGAATCGCTCCTTCAAATGCAACTTAACCAAAGGGTAGTGCTCCGTTAGTGCACTAACGGAGCACTACCAACCAAAGATGCGTATTGACATTCGCTCCCATCGGCAATACTGTGCGCGCGTTCTCTCTCGATAGGGCATAGTCATCCGGATCCAATTCCTGAAATGGCTATTCTAGCCTCGCACTTTTCAATCAACTGTTTGATCCCTGGCGAAACGAAAGCTCGCGCCCTCTCATAAACAGTGAGCCGTTACTGCGGTGCGGATTCCGGGTAGTTATCCCCATCAAGCAGCCACGGTGCCGCATGGTCAGAAACTCATCTAACTTCTCACGGAGGCCCTCATGTCGAATGGTTCTTCCACCAAAGCGGAATACACTCAGGAAATTCGATTTGCTATCGTCATGTACGGTGGTGTGTCGCTCGCCATTTACATCAACGGCATCGCACAAGAACTTCTCAGGTTAGTTCGCTCAACATCCGAGAGTGCGAAGGACGAGCATAACAATCCGATCGCCCTATCAGTTGATCAACTCGAAGGGACCGAGCGTGTTTATCGTCGCTTGAGTTATCTCCTTGCAGATCCTCACTTGCTTCGAAAATTTCGCGAGTCACTCGAAAATGGCAGCGACCAACCGGCTGAGGATCTCGTCGATCAACAGCTGAGGACGGTTTCGATCAATACCCGTTTCATTGTCGATATCCTGTCCGGAACATCTGCCGGAGGTATCAACGCTATCTATCTGGCTAAGGCCCTTGCAAACGACCAACAACTCGACGAACTGAAGAAGTTATGGGTATCAGAGGGAGATATTGCTCTCCTGATCAACGATAAGAGATCCACCATCGGCCTGCACATGGCGAATCAGGATCCACCGCAATCCCTTTTGAACAGCCGCCGAATGTATTTCAAGTTGCTGAAAGCGCTGCAGGGAATGGAAGCTTCGAAGGCAAGTCAAGATGGATTTAAGTCCCCTCACGTTGACGAGTTGGATCTCTTCATCACTACCACGGACATTCAGGGATTAACGCTTCCACTCCGCCTTTCAGACACCATCGTTTATGAAAAACGGCACCGCAATGTTTTTCATTTCAAATATGAAACTGAGGAGACGACCGGTACTTATCGCAACGATTTTCTCGGCATTAACGATCCCTTCATGGCGTTCTCAGCGCGCTGTACTTCCTCTTTTCCGTTTGCTTTTGAACCGATGCGACTTTGCGACATCGACGAAGTGTTGGATCTGTTTCCGCAGTACCGAAACGATCCTACTTGTCATTCGAAAGACGATCGGTGGAAAGGGTTCTTCCGGGCCAACGTCGACGCTGAGACAGGCAAAACGGTCAATTTCGTCGACCGCTCATTTGGGGATGGCGGTTACCTGGACAACAAGCCATTCACGTTTGCAACGGAAACCCTCTCACGGCGAGATGCTCCGGTCCTTGTGGATCGCAAACTCATCTATATCGAACCATCTCCTGAACATCCGGAAGATGAACTGCAGCAGAACATCAAGCCCCAGGCACTGGAGAATGTGAAGGCCGCCCTGATCGATCTCCCCACCTATGAAACCATTCGCGAAGATCTGCAACGGTTGATGGATCGCAATGGGCTGCTCAAGCGAGTCAATCGAATTACTCGCGACATTGAAAAGGACATGAGTCAGTCCAGGACGAAACCCCCGGCTCTGAAAGAAGGGGAATGGGCCACGCTCGACCTGGCCGATATGACAAAGCACTTCGGGGTCTACTACATCCCCTATCGGCGCTTGCGAATATCTGACACGACTGATCAACTGACAAGACTCGTAGCGCGGGCCACCGATCTCGATGAGACCTCGCCACCGATGGTTCGTTCACCTTGACCGCCGACAACACGCTGGCCGTCGCCAACAACGATATTGCGACGGCCAGCGTG
>JANNON010000925.1:0-5274 GCA_031399105.1 Blastocatellia bacterium
CTCCATAAAGCCAACAACTTCATTTTCTCAATTGTTCTTAACGCGTTAGCAACTTAGAGGGGGGGCTATCGGGTGGAAGAAACAATCGGATCTTCTGTTCGCTCGCATTGCGTGGGCACTACCGCAGTGATTTATGCGAGCGACTATCTCAATAAACTAACCGGTGAACGAATCGAACGAGAATGCAGACGACAGTTAGACAGCGGCTGTCGTGCGCTCGTCATCGACTTCAGTGATACGGAACTGGTAAACAGTATTGGCATCTCGATTCTGCTGGGGATCATCGACATCGCTGAAAAAAGCGGTGCTCGCGTGGTCTTCTCTGACGTAAATAATCAAACAGTAGAACTCTTCAACATGCTCGGTCTCACCCGGCACGTGGTGCTGGTCCGAGATGAGCAGGAAGCCTTAACCAGCCTGGGAAGCTTTAGTCCACCAGCTGCCGCTACGAACCATTGATCCTCACTATGGAACCAAGCACACAAAAACTGATTCACACTTTTGGCGCGTTAGCGGATCTGGGACAAGAGATTGCCGGCACCGGAGAATTCAACGAGATGGTCCGCACGTCGCTCCATCTGTTGCTGGGGACGTTGGCCCTGCGACGCGGCGCGGTGATTGAATGTGAAGCGACGGACGAGTCGCCGGTCTGCCTGGCGCAGTGGGGGCTCGGCGATGATTACAAGTTGGATCTCAGGCTGGATGCGATCGACCGTGACGCCTTTCTAAATTTCGGCACACTCAATCTGAAGTCAGCGGAGGTCGATTCGGCTTTCGGTAAATTTGTTGAGCGTCACGGAACGGAATTGAGGGCGCTCGCCGTCGAGCTCGTAGTGCCTACCGTGGTCCGTGGGAATGTGACAGGGTTAGTTCTGCTTGGCGGCAAAGCAACTGGCGAAGCATTCAACGCTGACGATTTTGAGATTGTCCGCTCGATGGTCAGACACATTGGGGTCGGCATTCACTCGCATAGATTATTGGAACAGATCGAACAACGCGCGGAAGAGAACCGGCGATTGTATGAAGACCTGCGCGCCATCTACGCCGACACGGTGCGTGCCTTTGCTGCCGCCATTGATATTAAAGACAAGTACACGCAGGGGCATTCCGAGCGAGTCGGAAAATACAGCGAGGTGATCGCGAAAGAGTTGGGTTGGAGTGACGAGGCGGTCGAGGGAATAAAGATCGCTGGTTACCTGCACGACGTGGGCAAGCTGGTGGTTGAGCGTGACATTATCAATGCTCCTTACCGAATTGACGCTAAGCAATCGAGCGAACTGAATCGCCATCCCGCCGCCGGGTTTGAGATCCTCAAACCAATCAATCATCCCTATGCCGATATTCCGCTGATGGCGAAGTATCATCACGAGAGGCTCGACGGACGCGGTTACCCTGATGGGCTTACGGATGCGGAGATTCCGTTGGGCGCTAAGATTGTTTCCCTGGCTGATTCTTTCGATGCGATGACCACCGATCGTCCGTATCGCAAACGGCGCTCGTTGGAAGAAGTGATCGAAGACTTTAGACACACGACGGGAAAACAGTTTGATGCGTCGGTTGTTTCAGCCTTTTGTCGTGCTCTTTTAAAAGAGGTAAACGGCGAGAATAAGGACCGCAGAATTACCAAAATACTTGGGAAGAATTACCTTATTCCTGAGCAGGCAATTCCACTCCTCGAAGAGCTCATTGCCGAGCTCGATCCCAACACACAATCCGCGACGGTTGGTAGTCTCTAGCTCGTTGAATGTGAAGGGCATGGCAAGCGTTGAACTGTAGCTAGCTCGGCTGGATGCGCAACACAAACGCGCAGATCGAAATCTTCTCATCAGGTCGCACTTCAGTTCGCGCTTCGCGCGGTAACTCTCGTCCGTTTACCAAAGTAGGATTTCTACCCTTTGGCACAAACCAGTAACGACCATCATTCTCTCGCGTGAGTGTGGCATGTACCCGGCTGACTTCCGGGTCGCCTTTCAACGGCAGGTCCACCTGGATGCTCTTGGATCCGCGACCGATCGAGATCTCCGCTTTTGAAATTGGCACCACCGCTTCCCGAACCCCATCACGCCAAATCTCGACGGCAAACAGTTCCTTCACACGCGGACGCACCACTGTCTGCTCGCCATCGGTAGTACCTTCCACCGACTCACGCGTCTCACGCACTGTCAGGTCGGGATTGAAGTTTGGGCTGCCGCTGGCGCTGCCGCTGGCGCTGCCGCTGGCGCGCGGCGTAACCATCGTGTGACCACTCTCGGTCTCATCCCAAACTGCCTGCACCCGAAACTCACCTTTGTTCAACGTCCCGTCAACGCGCAACTCAACTGCGAATGATTTGGCGGCAAGTTGTGTCGAACCGCTGAGCTCCCGCGCGCGCTCGGACAGGACGTGGAACAATCCCTGCTCCAGGCCGCGTCGTTTATCACCTTGCCACTCTTTGTCATCATCTGCACTTAAGTAGACGATGTACTCGCGTGGAATATAAGTCGGGCCGCCAGGCGGAGTGAACATTTCGCGCTGCATCACGGCTTCAACTTCCCGCGCGATCTTGACCAGGAACTCTTCCCAAACTCTGCGCGGTCGCGAGTGCTCGTCCGCTGCTTCCAGCAAGCCCTCGCCAGTTTCGCCATCAATCCATCTTCTTATCGAATCCAAGAGGCCCAAGTTGTTTGCTCCATACCCAGAATAAACTGCGTCTCTAATCAAACTTTACGTACTTCTTCATTATCCACCCACGATCAGACGAGTACTGATCGGCCTTAGCTCTGCCGTGTGCGATCACTTGCACTTCGTACCAGTTACTATTGCTGTCAATACTAAGGATCTTAACGCGGGAACCGCTTTCAGCAAGGCCTATGGGGGCGTTGGCTGTGCTGGCATCGGGCCGCAAGTTTACATCGGTGGTGGTGGTGCCTTCTCGGCCCACGACAAAAAGATCGCCCACCCCCGGTATAGCAGCAATTGGGTTCCAACGCGAGGTGACATACTTATGAGTCGCCAGCAGCATACCCGAGAACGCCAGCACCAGGATGATAGCCACCAGCCAGCTTCGTCTCTTGCTGGCCGGAGTAAGGGACGACTTTCCAGCTATTCGTCCATTCCGGCGCTCCGGAAAGGCAGCAATAATTTCTTTGGCGGACTGCTTTGGCGCCAGCGGCTGTCTCTGGTGGTCCACCTGAACGACGATACGCGGGCTTCTGTCGGAAACCGGTGCAGGTGCGTGGGGCAATGACTGCCGAGCCGACTTAGTGTCTGCATAAGCCGGAGCCGGAGCCGCTGTCTCAGGAACAAAGCGAGCTTGCGGTGGCACCTTCATAAACTCTTCGGGCTCAACCTCCAATTCCTCGCTCGGCTTTCGTCTGCTCTCCAGATGCTCAGCGCCAAGCGGTTCCGTCGGACGTAAGGTGGCTTCGGCAAAGTCGTCCCAGAACTCTTCCACCGATTGATACCGCCGTTCAGCGCGAGTTTGAGTTGCTTTCTCCAACACACGTTGCACCGCTTTCGACCAATACTGGTTCTGGAGAAGCTCGGGAAGCTCTTTGATTGCGTGCTGCGCAAAGCGGCGTGGCGACTCGCCGGCCAACAAGCTATAGGTCGTTTTGGCTAGGGAGTAAACGTCGGCGGCTGGCGTCAACTGAGCAGTGGGAACGACGAGCGCGCCCGTATCCAACGGCGCTGTGTGCCCCAGTGGGTTATGTTCGGGTGCGGAATAGATGTTTGTACCGACGCGCGTAATTGCTCCTTCGTGGGCTTCTAATCGCGCCACGCCGAAATCAGCTATCTTCACCGTCTTATGATCTGCAGTCAGCAACAGGTTTTGAGGCTTTATGTCCCGATGAATCACACCGCATTTGTGCGCGTGGGCCAGACCGGAGCAGACCTGCTCCAAATAGAAAAGGGCTTGCTGTATTTGAAGCGGATTGCCGCGCGACAAAGCCAGCATGTCGCCACCGGGAAGGTATTCGAGCACGAGATAATGAAAAGTTGTGTTTGCCAGATCGATGGCTGTGCCGTGTCCGAGTCGATTGATGATGTGCGGGTGTCGCACGCGGTCGAGCGCAACTGCCTCGTTCTGAAAATTCGCGACAAGCGTGCGCTCCATCTCCGCGTCCAGCGTCTCCTGAAGCGATAGGTTCAACGCTTTGATGACGACGGTAGTTGGCGCACCGGCTGGGGCGGCATTGTCATGCGCCACGTAAATCTCCGCATAACTGCCGCGACCGAGACACTCAATAATGTCGTAACGGCCATCAAGTCTGCTCTGTTGTAGCTTCAGTTCCGACATTTATAGCTCTCTTACGTTCGCTTTGATGCTTCGGTTTGGTCGTCTGATGCGCCCAAGCGTCCTCAGTGGTTGAAAACGCTTTTTGCAATGACTACGACCAAAGCGGCCGGCGGCACGTACTCGCAATCAAGGGGAACTGGTGCTGGATGGCTTTGGGAGAAGTTCTTCGAAGTGCGTTAGTGCCTGCGCCCGCTCTTTCTCAGACTTAAGGGTAAGGGCTGCAAGCGCCAGGGTAGCTTCTTTGCGCACGGTCGCATTCTCGGGTGTGGATGCGGCGGCAGCTTTGGAGTTCGCCGCCTCGAACGCCCGCGCAGCAATCTCGTTGTTAGACGTGAGTAACGATGCACGCCCGTAGAGATAAAGGAATTCAGGCTCGCTTGATTGAAGGGGGTCTTGAATCGACTGCCTCGCTAGTTCAACTGGAGCCTGATTGGCGAGCCAGGCCGCGGGATTTGTATCGACTTCCCGGCGAGCTTTTTCAAACTTAACAAACGTCGCCTCGGCCGGAGTCGGAGCAGGTGTGGCGGCTGTCTCACTCGCATTCGACTCATCCAGAAAGGGAATCGCGCCCTTATACATACGACCGCCATAAAATGCAGCGCCCAGCGCGGCCATTACCAGCAGCAAGAGAAAAATTCGTCCCAACGTTCGTCCCGCTCCAGACTTGCTCGGCTCAACGATGTTCAGCGGTTGGTTTGGCGTGGGCTCAATGCTGGCAGAACTCTCCACTGAAGACTGAGGTGGAAAAGCGATGCGCGACGCTGGTAAGAAGTCGCCCGAAATAATTGCCGGGTTTGGAGCATGTCCGCCCTCAGGAGGACGAGCTGCTGTCGCTGCCATGGGTTGGGACCCCCCGACGGCACCTCTGCGTGCCTCCTCTACGGCTACGGGTCGTACGAGGCGTCGATGCCGACCTGGTTCTCGGTCGCCCGCCTGTCGTATCTCGACCGAGGCGGGATCTGGGCGCTCGTCCACCCGCGCGGCGGCGGCGAGCT
>JANNON010000934.1:0-4890 GCA_031399105.1 Blastocatellia bacterium
ACGACCGCGAAAGCTTCTTCCACACGAGTCGCAACCCGCACTTCGCCATCGTTCTCAATAGCCTGCGCGGCGTTCGCCAACAGGTTCATCCAAACCTGGTTCAGCTGGCCGGCAAGACCACTGATTAGCGGCAACGAAGAGTAGTCGCGTGTCAGGCGAATGTGGCCGGAACTGTAATAACGCGAAAGCAACCGCAGAGTTGAGTCGATCCCGTCGTGCAGATCGATCTGTTTCAGAGGGGCTTCGTCAAGTCGCGAAAAAAGACGAAGGTTCTGCACGACATCGCGAATTCGTTCTGCTCCTTCACTGCAATCGGAGATGATCGAATCGAGCTCGCCGATAAGCTCGTCATAGCGAATTCTGTCCTTGGTCAGACCAATGCTCAGTGCGACGTCGGGACACAATTCGATTTCGTCATAGGCCTCGAAGAGACGTGAAAGACTTTGAATATGGTTCTTGAGCAGATCCATGTTGCCGTAGATGAACCCGGCAGGGTTGTTCAGCTCGTGAGCGATACCGGCAGCAAGTTGGCCAAGGCTCGCCATCTTTTCACTCTGTACTAGCTGCGCTTGCAAGCGTTGCAATTCGGCCTTTTGATTGGCCAGCTCGGTATTCTGCCGCTCGAGATCTGCTTTGTATCTTTTGGCTGTTCGCGTCAGCCGGCGTCGATCAAGAGCGCGCTCGATAGAAAATTCAAGAACGTCGAGTTCGCACGGCTTGATGAGGTAGTCAAAAGCTCCCAGCCGCAGGGCATCGCGAACTCTCTGTGGGCGATCGACTCCGGAAATCATGATCACCATCGTGTCCGGATAGCGCGCCACAGTTTCGCGCAGCAGTTCGACCCCATTTCGGCCCGGCATGTTCACGTCAGAAATCACCAGCGAGTAATTATCAACTGCCAGGTGGGCGAGCGCTTCGTCACTGCTTGCCGCGGTCGTGCATTGGTATCTTTCAGAGAGATAGTTTGCCAAAAGGTTGCGGACCAAATCTTCATCGTCAACGATTAGGATGCGATCGCCTTCAACCGCCGCAGGATCAGCCGCCGGGGGACAAGGGTTCTCAATAAATGACTGCTGGTTGATCATTGCGGTTTTCGTTTTGGTTTTGTGCGGCGGCCGTAATTCAGTGAGCCATAGCTAATTGGGTGGTGAGGTAAGGGTGGTTTTGCTCATGGTGTTGAGTTAGTGGTTGAGAGTTAACGACCAGATTCTTGCGAATTAGATTCCATTCAGCTGGGGCGATCTGCTTGAACGCGCGGATCACGTTCGCGTCAAATTGCAAACCTGAGTATTTTTCCAACTCAAGAAGCGCGGCGTCATAGTCTCTTGCACGATGATAGACGCGGTCGCTGGTGATCGCGTCAAAGGTGTCAGCCACCGCAAAAATTCGGGCGCCAAGATCGATCTGCTCGCCCTGCAGACCACGAGGATAGCCGGTTCCATCCCAGCGTTCGTGGTGCTGGCCAACCACTTTTGCGGCGCCTTCGAGAAACTCTATGCCCTTGATGATCTGCTCGCCGTGGGCCGGATGCTTCCGCATCAGCCGCCACTCCTCTTCCGTCAACTTCGCTGGTTTGCGAAGAATCGAATCAGGAACACCAATCTTGCCAATATCGTGGAGCAACGCTCCAAACTCGAGAGATTTCATCTGAGTTGCGTTCAGACCAAGCGCCAGCCCGAGCCGCAAACTGAAACGCACAACCCGTTCCGAGTGTCCGGCGGTCTCTAAGTCTCGAGCCTCAAGTGCACTGGTCAGCGCTGTCAGGGTCGAACGATACGCATTCTCCAAACTGACGAGCGCGTCGTCCAATTCAGCGGTTCTTTGCGCGACTAACTGTTCCAGATGGTCCTCATAGAGCTTTTTCGCCGTGATCAATTCATAGTGCTCGGCCGCCCGCTTAATCACTCTCTTGACCTGTTGCAGATCAAACGGCTTCACCAAATAGTCGAACGCACCCAGGCGCAGTGCATAGATCGCACTCTCGAGCGCTTGATTGCCGCTGATCATTACCACTACAGAATTGGGAGCGAGACTCTTCAACTGCGGCAGCATGTCGAGACCACTCATGCCTGGCATAGTGATGTCGGTGATTACCAGTTGAAACTCGTTAAAGTGACACAGTACCAGGGCCTCCTCTGCCGATGCGGCGGAAGAGCAACAGTAGTCAGCCTCCAGACATGCTGTTAGTAATTTCACGATGGCTTGGTCGTCATCGACGATCAGTATTTCCTTCACACGACCGCGATTGCGCTCAATGTTTAAGGGTTTGGTTATCAGGTTCATAAATTCTTTCCGCTTGTCATGTTGTTGGCGTTAACAGCTAAGGCCTGCCCAGGACGATCGGCGTATCGTCATCAATTGGATCTTCGCCTTCATCCTCTACCGAGGCCGCGCGTTTCCCAGTCAGGAAAGGCTGTTTGAAACTTCGATATCCGTCCCGAATCTGAGCAACGTCACATTTCGTCGGTGCCGCCATTCCATTCGCACCATTGAGGGTTTTGAACTGACTCATCACAGTCGCGTTCTTCGCGCAGTCATAGCAATCAAGCAAGCCAAAGGTATGACCGACCTCGTGGGCAATAGCATCAGTCAGCGCCTCGCGATTGGTTAACGAAAGATCGACGACGATAGCTGCATGACTAATCACCCTGTTGCTAAGCGCGCTATAGGCTTGAAGTTCGGTAGCGTGGCGGCGCGTTTCGTTGAACACTTTTCCGCGAGTAATCGTCAAACAGTTCTCGCAAGCCTGACGAGTTGCCACTTCGCCCTGATAATCAAAGACCACCTGAGTCCTGGTCTGCGATGCGACGTCGCTCCAACTCTTGAGCGGTTCGAGTAAATGTGGAATGTCTTCCTTCGCAAAGTCGCCAGTGATAACAAAAACCCTGACGCGTACATTTGTGGGCCACGTCCAAAAGCCAAACCTGGCCGCTTGCGTGCCCGTCTTGCACACAGCGTTGGGTTGTTGGGCTTCAACGGTCGGGGCAAGTGCGCCCGCAATCATAAGGATGGCCACGAAGAGTCGCGGCGTGATGCAGCATCGTCTGTCTTTAGGAATCCTCTTCATCATTTTCTCCTTAAGCGGTGGCCGCACTAACCAGGGAATAAGATCGAGGCAAGGCATCATCGCGGCAGTGATGCAGTTTCGATTCGATCGGGTTTCATGAGGTCAGCACCACCTCGCGGTAGCGGGTTGCGTGCTCTGTTAAATGGAGCATAAAACCCCGAAGAACGGTTTGCTGCGCCCCCACCCGCTACCGCGAGGTGGTACTGACCTCATGCCTTTAAGCCGCATTTCATTTACAGACCTCAAATTGCATCGCTACCCGTCGTCGGCGCCGAGTTAGCGCCGGGTTGTCGCGGGTGTCCCAACGCAAAGTCGATTTCTAGTCTCGAGCGCCTGCGCCACTCGTTACTACGTTCCGGTTATTGGTCACGCGCCTTTCAAGCTGATAAACGCGCTTGACGACTTCCAGATCACACAGAGATGGCTGGACCAGTCCGTTGTCTTTATTGATTCCGGGAAACGCATTCATGATCGTTTGCTTCTTCTTGCAGGTCTTGCAATCCCATAGGCCCATTCCATGGCCCAGTTCGTGGGCCATAAAACCGCGCAACGCGTGCGGATCGGTGGTGGCAAAGTCAAAATCAATCCACGCCGAGATCAGCAGTCCGGCGGAGTCTCGTTTCAAGGGACTGAAGAACGCGTAATGCTTCTTGTCATGCTTGTGAACTGCGCGCCGCGTGACTGTCAGACAGCCAGGGCAACTGATTAACCCGGCCGATTCACCGGCGTACTTAAATTTCACCCCCGCTCCTACCGTGCTGGATTTCTCTGACCAATCCGACATAGCTGCAAACAGAGTCTCTTGCTGCTCGACGGTAAACATGTCGTGCACCAGATAGACTTTCACTTCAGTATCCGGTGGCCAGTAGTAAGAGCTGGCTGGTGGTGCATTGCGGTCCGGTTCACAAACCCGCAAAGGCTGTTGTCCAAATGACGTGCTGAAGGTGAGTACAATGATTGAAATTGAGAGTATGAGAGGGTGTTTCATGGCGGGCTGGATGTGAGTTGGTGGAAATTGGCTTTACTTTTCGGCAGGCACGTTTAGATCGGTGATGCTGACGGCACTGGAAAAGCGTTTGTAATCGTAGTAGCGGACGGCAATTCGGTAGTGAACGTCCTGATTGGGGAAGTGCAGAACGTCGTCGGCCTCTGTGCGCGTAGGCAACAGCACTGAGCCACTCAAGAGTTCGCGCCAGGTTTGAAAACGCGGAAACCGTTGTTTTCCCTGCGGCTCAACCGTTCCACTCACTTTCACAATCTGTAGATTCAACGGATCGATCCACACGCGACCCACGAAATAGCGTTCGCGCATGCGATGCGGGTTTGGAGGACTGGCCGCAGAAACATCGATTGCCAGCAACTGTCGTGAGTGGATGATCTCTGGGCCAGCGAAACTGAGTTTGTACTTTCCGGCTTCGAAAATGTCGTAACCAAGCAATTGGGCTCCGGCGAGATCTTGAATATCTTCTTTGGTTATCCTCATCTCGCGGATCGTGGAAGGTGGGTGAAAAAGAACGCGCTCAACGCGATTGCCGCGGTCATCAAAAGTGAACTGCGAGTTCCGGATATATTGACCAGTAACCATGCCGTCTAGGCCGATGGTCTCGAGCAGCACGTCGCGTTTGAAAGCGTGCTGGCTCAACACCGCGCGGGTACGGTTCTCGGTGGAAACAAAACCACTGAGAATCATTGCCGGTACGTGCGGCGGCGGGGGTGGCTCAGTGTCCACAGAAACCGATGGGAGGTCACTCAGAACGATAGGGGGTTGCTGGGCTGAAGTCGTCGCAGACAAACCAAAAATGACGAGCAGAACGAAGAGCAGT
>JANNON010000674.1:0-4299 GCA_031399105.1 Blastocatellia bacterium
TGAGACTTGAGACTTGAGACAGCGCAGCTTTTTGCACGATGCTGCAAAACTCGCGTATACTCCGCACTACTCCTAATCAAGTTAGCTGCAGACTCTGTTCCCATGAACTCCCGCTGTAACAGCGGTTTTTTAGTTAGCACAATCCGAAATGAGTAAACGACCAGCAGAATCACGAGCACGAGCTGAAGAACAGGGCGCCACCGGCGTAATGGATCAGCCTGCGAATAACGTTCCCAACCCCGAGACTCTGCGCGCAGACAAAGCCAACGTCAAAGAAGAACAGAAAAAACGTATCGCCCGTATCGCGCCCGATCAACTCGTAGAACTCTATCGCCAAATGCTCCTGATTCGGCGGTTTGAAGAGAAGTGCGCCGAGGCTTACAGCATGGGCAAGATAGGTGGCTTTTGTCATTTGTACATTGGCCAGGAGGCGGTTGCCGTCGGCTCAATCTCCGCTATCCGCAAAGATGATTACGTGATGACGAGCTATCGCGATCACGGACACGCGCTCGCCAAGGGAACCTCACCCGATGCGGTGATGGCTGAACTTTTCGGTAAAGCCACCGGCTGTTCCAAGGGTAAAGGCGGGTCGATGCACCTGTTTGATAAGGAAGTAAATTTCCTCGGCGGTCATGCAATCGTCGGTGGTCAAATTCCACTGGCAACAGGGGTAGCTTATGCCAGCAAATACAAAGGCACGGATCAGGTGACGCTGTGCTATTTCGGTGAAGCAGCGGTCAACCAGGGAGCCTTTCACGAGTCGCTCAACATGGCCCAGCTTTGGAAAGTTCCCTGCATCTACTTCTGCGAAAACAATCAGTATGGAATGGGCACTTCGCAGCAGCGGGCAATGTCGTTGCAGGATGTCGCTCAAAAAGCGTGTGCTTACGAGATCGCGTCGGAATTTGTTGATGGCATGGATGTCCTGGCTGTTCGTGAAGCAACTGAGCGCGCGGTTGAGCGGGCCCGTAAAGATTCTTTACCTTCGCTAATTGAAGTCAGGACTTATCGCTTCATGGGCCATTCGATGTCCGATCCTGGCAACTATCGCACGCGCGACGAGATCGAGCGGTATCAGGAACGCGATCCCATCAAAGTTTTCGCCGAAACTTTAAAGGAAGAAAAGATTATCGACGACGCGAAACTTGAAGAGATGGATAAGGCCATTCGCGAGACCGTGGATCATGCGGTGCGTTTCGCTGACGAAAGTCCCGAACCTGCTCCCGAAGAGCTGTACACAAACGTCTATGCCAATCCCATCAAACCGGGTAAGCACTGACCGATATTCCCATACTCCGGATACGCTAAAAGGAATCATTAGATGGCGGTGATCACAATCCGCGAAGCATTGAACCAGGCCTTACGTGAAGAGATGCTGCGCGATGAAAATGTTTTCCTGATGGGCGAGGAAGTGGCCGAGTATCAGGGCGCTTACAAAGTCACGAAAGGCCTGTTGCAGGAACTCGGTCCCAAGAGAGTTATTGATACGCCGATTACAGAACTCGGTTTTGCCGGGCTTGGCGTGGGTGCGGCCATGGTGGGCTTGCGACCTGTGATCGAGTTTATGACTTTTAATTTTTCGATTCTCGCCACTGACCAGATCGTTAACTCCGCCGCGAAGATGCTCTACATGTCGGGGGGACAATTCAATGTCCCAATAGTTTTTCGTGGGCCGGGCGGGTCGGCGTTCCAGGTCTCGTCTCAACACTCGCAGGCTATAGAATCCTGGTTCGCATATTTTCCCGGATTGAAAGTTGTAATGCCCTCGACTGCCGCGGACGCGAAAGGCCTTTTGAAGTCTGCCATCCGCGACGATGACCCCGTGATCTTTATTGAGCAGGAAAGGATGTACGGAAACAAAGGTGAAGTTCCCGACGATCCGGACTTCACAATTCCACTCGGGGTAGCGGACATCAAACGAGTAGGCAAGGATGCGACGATCGTGGCCAGATCAATGACTGTGCCGTTGGCCTTGAAGGCTGCGGAGGCCCTGGAGCAACAAGGCATCTCATGTGAAGTGATCGATCCGCGAACCATTAGGCCGTTGGATATCGACACGATCATCGAGTCGGTAAAGAAAACAAATCGTGTTGTGATTGCCGAAGAGTCACATCCATTCTGTGGCGTCGCGAGCGAGATCAGTACCGAGATCATGGAACGCGCGTTCGACTATCTCGACGCACCCGTTAAACGCATCTCCGGCGTCGACGTGCCAATGCCGTACGCAAAGAACCTCGAGAACCTGGCGCTTCCGACCGTGGAGCAGATCGTCGCTGCCGTTCGTGAGGTTTCCTATATCGACTAAACAAACTATGAGCTCGAGTTGAGCTTTTGATCATTTCCAAGGAAGAACCGAATGGCGACTCAGGTGATCATGCCGAAACTTTCCCCAACTATGGAGGAGGGACAGCTTTCGCGTTGGTTAAAACAAGAGGGCGACAAGGTATCGATGGGCGAGCCGCTCGCCGAGATCGATACTGATAAAGCCACAATGGAGATGCAGGCTCTGACCAATGGAGTGCTGCGAAAGATACTGATCAACGAAGGCGAGTCTGCTCCGCTCGGCCAGATGATTGCGATCATCGGCGAGCCGGAAGAAGATATCTCCGCGTTGCTAAACCAGGCACCGGCAAAAGCGACGAAACCCGCCGAACCCGTCAGCCAATCAGCCCCGGCAGAAACAACCAAGCTGTCTGAAGCTGCAACTCCTGCGACTCCCGAGCCAACTCAATCGATCACGCCACCTAAAGGTGCCTCAACCGAAAACGGTGGTGCCGGGGACCGTCTGATCGTTTCCCCGTTGGCCGCGCGGATGGCTGCCGAAGCAGGGATCGATTTGAGATCGCTAAAAGGAAGCGGACCAGGTGGACGCATCGTCAAACGTGACATTGAATCAGCGATTAGCGGAACTGGATCGGGAACCGCGCCAGCCGCTCCGTCAGCTGACCGCTCCCGGGTTTCAGTTGAGGGCATGCCGCCGTATCACGACGAGCCGGCGAGCGAAATACGCCGCACGATCGCGCGGCGCCTGGTAACTTCGCTGGGACCGATTCCGCATTTCTTTCTTACTACCGAGATTGAAATGGATCGAGCCGCCGAGATGCGCAGTCACGTCAAGGAACTCGATCCGGATCTGAAGATCAGCCTCAACGACATCATCATCAAAGTCGCCGCGGTAGCACTGATGCAGCATCCGCAGGTGAATGCCTCTTTTCAGGACAAGGTGATTCGTTACTACCAGCGCGTCGATATAGGCGTCGCGGTCGCAATCGATGACGGCTTGATCACGCCGATCGTGCGCGGAGCTGAGCAAAAGTCTCTGCGCGAGATTGCGGCTGAAGTTCGTGACATGGCAGAACGTGCTCGCAAGCGAAAATTGAAACCTGAAGAGTACCTCGGCGCGACCTTCTCGATCAGCAACCTCGGAATGTTCGGCATCGATGAATTCACCGCTGTGATTAATCCTCCGGAAGGTGCAATCCTCGCGGTAGGCGCGATGACTCCAAGACCCGTTGTTCGCGATGGCGAGATCACAACGCGACAGATCATGCGTGTGACACTATCCTGCGATCATCGGGTTATCGACGGCGCCACCGGAGCCAAATTTTTGCAGACTTTTAAGAAGATGCTGGAGAACCCGCTGTACCTGGTTGTGTGAGAACACTTGAGGCCGCACGATCAGAGAGGATCTGGCAAAGAGGATCGGGTTCACCGCCCGGTCCTTTTTTTGATTACGGTACTGACGTCATATCACCGATGTCCAAAACCAAATCGACTGACCATTGGCTAGCTCCGCATTTCGCCCTTATCGCGGTTCAACTAATCTTTGGCACCTGGCCGATCTTGGGGAAAGTTGCTTTGCGTGCAGTTTCAAGCACCGGGTTAGTCGCCGTTCGAGTTGTCGGCGCTGCGCTCGCGTTTCTATTTCTTAAGCGAAGCCTCGGCGAGCTCATCAATCTCCCCCGACGCGATCTGCTCTACCTGGTCCTCTGCAGTTTACTCGGCGTGGTGGCTAATCAGTTTCTTTTTGTGAAGGGACTCGAATTAACCACCGTCATCAATGCAACTCTCCTTTGCACTGCGATTCCTGTATTCACGCTGATCATTTCCATCGCACTCGGCTACGATCATTTGTCACTGAGACGATGTTTCGGAGTACTGCTGGCGGCGGGTGGCGTGATCTATCTGGTGGACCCTGTGAAGGCAGAGTTCTCTTCGCAAACAACGCTCGGAAATCTTCTGATCGTCGCCAATTGCTTTTGCTACGGCGCGTACATCGCTATCTCAAAACCCCTTTTT
>JANNON010000033.1:0-1855 GCA_031399105.1 Blastocatellia bacterium
GTTGAGTGGTTATATGATCTTCGTCGTGGCGCTGGTGGTGCTGGGCGGATGGGGAGCCTGGCGTCTGCGGGAAATGGGCGGACTGTCACGCCGCATTATCGCTAACAACTACGAATCGGTGGTGGCCGCGCAGGAGATGAAAGAGAGTCTTGAGCGACAGGACTCCGCCGCTTTATTCGCGTTGCTTGGCGCGCGTGAGAAAGCGGCGGCGCAACTTCGCGAGCATAGAGCGCGATTCGATTCCAGTCTGCAGAAAGCACAAAACAACATCACAGAAGTGGATGAGCCTGAAGCTCTGCGCGCCATTCAGCGGGAACGCGACACGTACTACCAGATGTTCGACACGTTTATGGCGAGGTTGACTGCCGCTGAGAGTTCGCAACCCGAAAGCGTGGCGCGAGGTAGCGAAACCGCTGAGCGCAAGGAGTACTTTGCCCGTCTCGAACCACAATTCAACAAACTTCGTGGTGCCTGTGAACATCTTCTGCAGCTCAACCAACGTGCCATGGTTGCCAAGTCGGAGGATGCCGCGGGCGTGGCCCAACTCTGGTTCTATCGCACGCTTCTTTTTGCCGGCGTCCTGGTGGTGGCGGGCTTGTTTCTGGCCTTCTTGCTTGCAGACCGAATAGTCGAACCGTTGCGGCAACTTACGGCAACGACTGCGAAAATGGCGGGCGGCGATCTCAGCGCCAAAGTGATCGTGACTTCCCGAGATGAAGTGGGTGTGCTCGCAGTCGAATTCAATCGGATGGCGGAACGCATTCGGCAACTCCGGAGTTCCGATTTGGGCCAGCTGCTGGTCGCGCAACAGACGACCGAGGCGGCTATCGACTCACTTTATGATCCGGTGATCGTTACCGATGGCGGAGGGTGCGTAACCAAACTGAACCCGGCAGCGGAGGAGATATTCGGTTCCGAGAAAGAGAACGCGGGCATGCATGTAGGGGAGGTGGCTCGTGATACCAGGATCGTCGGAGCGGTTGCGGAAGCCCTGCAATCACAGCGTCCGGTGGCAGGTGAGGGCATGTCGTCGGTCTTACCGCTTTCCGTTGACGGTTCAGAACGCGCTTATCGATTGCGCACCACGCCAATGCGCGACAAGAGTAGTCGCTTGCTTGGTGCTGTGACCATTCTTGAAGACATCACTCACCTGCGAGAGATTGATCGGCTCAAATCAGAGTTCATCGCTACGGCCTCGCATGAACTTCGTACTCCGCTGACCAGCGTGCAGATGGGTGTGCACCTGCTGCTGGAAGGCGCGGTTGGAGAGTTAACCGACAGCCAAAGCGAAGTGCTGCAAGCTTGTCGTCAGGACTGTGAGCGGCTCGACAAGTTGATGCGAGACTTGCTCGATCTTTCCCGAATCGAAGCCGGTGAAAGCCAGCCGCAGCTTGCCCGGGTCAGCGCGAGAGACCTGCTCACAACCGCTGTGAAAGATTTGCGACCGCAGGTCGAAGGAAAAGGACTGGTACTTAATGTTGCTGCTCCGCCGGATCTGCCAGCGGTAAAAGTGGACCGGATGCAAATAGAGCGTGTTGTCAGCAACCTCGTCACCAATGCGCTGCGGCACACTCAACAAGGCGAGATCAAAATCAGCGCTGAACCACGTGATCGGCATGTCGCAGTGTCTATCTCCGATACAGGGAGTGGCATACCAGCAGAATATCTGTCGCACATCTTCGACAAGTTCGTACAGGTGCCTGATGCGTCAACCGGCGGCGCGGGGCTTGGACTCGCCATCTCAAAATCGATTGTGGAAGCGCACGGCGGGCAAATTAGTGCCCAGTCTCAGGTAGGGCACGGCACAACTTTCACTCTTACTCTGCCGATTGCATTCGAGCAGATGCCAAACAGG
>JANNON010000037.1:0-7614 GCA_031399105.1 Blastocatellia bacterium
CAACTGACAACTGACAACTGACAACTGACAACTGTCCTTCGACCTGATTAAATGTTGAAGATGACTGAGCGGCGCACGAAACAATTAACGGAAGCTCTCACACCCGAGCAAAGCAGGCGGCGAACGTTTGCGCGCGCGATCAAACTCATCTCCGCAAAGCCGCGCTCAGTTGCCGAGCTGCGCGAGCGGCTTTCGCAAGCACGCTCAGCAAGGAAAGCAGATGTCGAAGCCGCTATCGAACGATTGAAAGAGTACGGCTATCTCGACGATGAGCGATTTGCCTTCTCTTTCGCCTCGACACGCGTCAATCAGAAACCGATTGGACGGCGCAGGCTGGAACGCGATCTAAAACTCAAAAAAGTGGATCAGAATGTGGTCGACGAAGCATTGAATCTAGTGTTCGAAGAGACTCCGGAAGCAGAACTCGTCGATCGCGCGATTGAAAAGAGAATCCGTCTCCGCGGCCGGCCGACAAATCGTGCCGAAGCAAAGAGCCTGTTTGACCATCTATTACGCCAGGGGTTTCCGTTTGAATTGGTAGTTGAAAAAGTCCGCGAGGCTTCACGTGCCGAGATTGATGAAGTCGAACCTTGAACAAAATTTGATTTGCATGTTGGGAAGGGGAGCTAAAACCATCCACAGATTACGCAGTTTACACAGATTCTTAGAACGCCTTGAGTGTTGACCACTATCTCCCGAGTCCTCCATTTCTGATCTGTGTAATCTGCGGATGTTTTTTAGCTCTCCTTCGTGGCCTTTACCGCGCATGCTAAACTCAAAAAATCATGACTGGTCAAGAGATTCGCGAAGCTTTCTTAAGATATTTTGAGCAACACAGCCACATGCGTGTGCGCTCGTCTCCCCTTCTGCCGGCCAACGATCCGACACTGCTTTTCACCAACGCGGGAATGAATCAGTTCAAAGACGTCTTTCTCGGCTCCGAGAAGCGCGAGTACGTCCGCGCTGCCTCGTCGCAAAAGTGCATTCGCGCCGGCGGTAAACACAACGATCTGGACGAAGTAGGAAAGACCGCGCGGCATCACACGTTTTTTGAGATGCTTGG
The DNA here is from genome assembly GCA_031399105.1 of Blastocatellia bacterium. Lineage (GTDB taxonomy): Bacteria > Acidobacteriota > Blastocatellia > Pyrinomonadales > Pyrinomonadaceae > PSRF01. Next base: position 1,064 of record JANNON010000037.1, read on the forward strand.
CAATTTTTCGTTTGGCGATTATTTCAAGGAAGAGGCGGTCAGACTTGCCTGGGACTTGCTGGTTAACGAGCTGAAACTCGATCCCGCCCGGCTTTGGTTCAGCGTGTACGGCGGCGACGACGAAGTTCCGCCTGACGAAGATGCCGAGAAGTTTTGGGAGCAGGTGGGAGCGCCGCGCGAACGAATACTCCGCTTCGGTCGTAAAGACAATTTCTGGCAGATGGGCGAGACCGGCCCCTGTGGCCCATGCAGCGAAATCCATTACTACATGGGCGAAGATCCGCTCGACCCGTCGAAGAACCGCGCCGATCTCGTTAATGGTCCAGGCGACGACACGATGGAGATCTGGAACCTTGTGTTCATGCAGTTTGAGCGCAGTGAAGTTGCCCCGGGCAAATACAAGCTCGAGCCATTGCCAGCACCATCAGTCGATACTGGGGCCGGATTAGAACGGCTCGCGGTTGTGTTGCAGGGAGTGAAATCGAACTACGACACAGACCTGATTCGTCCGATCATAGAGTTCACCGCAAAACTAGCCGACCGACATTACGAGCCGGATACGCAGGAAGGATTTGCGATGCGTGTGATCGCCGATCACGCGCGTGCCACCGCCTTCGCAATCACCGATGGAATTTTGCCCGGCAACGAAGGACGGAATTATGTCCTCCGCAAAATCATGCGCCGCGCGATCTACCAGGGACGACACACACTTGGTTTTGAAGGTGCGTTCTTCAATCAGGTGACAGACTTCGTGGTCGATCTCATGAAAGGGCCGTTTCCGGAACTTGAAGTGCAGTGCGAGTTTGTGGAAAAGATGGTGAAGTTGGAAGAGGAGCGGTTTGGCTCGACGTTGACCGTTGGCTTGAACAAACTTGACGAGCTGTTTTCGTCGACAGGCGGAGCAATGCCAGAGTATAAAGCGCTCGCTCGTTTGTACGACACGTTCGGCACGCCGCGTGATCTCATTCGCGTCAGTCTTGAGGAACGAGGCTTCGAAATCGGCGAAGACGAGTTCAATAAATCGTTTGATAGCGCACTGCAAAACCTACAGCAAACGGGAGCAGCCGAGAGAGGCGAAGGTAAAGCGAAAACAAACCCAGCCTATGCTGAGTTTGTCGTCCGAGACGGCAGGTCTGCATTTCGCGGTTACGAAACCACCCAGTCTGAAGGAAGAATATTAGGAGTCGTTAAAGGGGGAGTAATAACTGAGTCGTTGCATGAAGACGACGAAGGCGAGGTTGTTCTCAGTGAAACACCTTTCTACGCCGAGAGTGGCGGACAGGTGGGCGACGTGGGGCAACTCATCGGAATCGCGGGAACAAACCCACCCGCTACCGCAGGTGGTACTGACTTTATTGCCTCAGTCACAGACACTTTTTCGCCGGCACAAGGTCTGATCGTTCACAAGGTCAAAGTTGAAAAAGGTACTTTGAAAGTTGGTGACACGGTCATTGCTCAGGTCGATGTTGAAAAGCGTAATGCGACGCGGCGCAATCACACCGCCACTCACTTGATGCACGCAGCGCTACGCGAAGTTTTGGGAACTCACGTGAAACAGGCCGGCTCAGTTGTCGCACCGACCTACTTGCGTTTCGACTTCACTCACTATCAACCGTTGACTGATCGTGAACTCGAAGACATCGAGCGTCTCGTCAACTATCACATCCTGCGAAACGAGCCCGTGCAAACAGACGAGATGGCGATTGAAGAGGCCATGCAATCCGGCGCGATGGCGTTGTTCGGTGAGAAGTACGGCGAGAAGGTGCGCGTACTATCGATCAAAGGCGCGGAAGACATTTTCTCGAAAGAGTTGTGCGGCGGAACGCACGTGCGCGCCACGGGTGATATCGGACTGTTCAAAATCACAAGCGACGAATCTATAGCTTCGGGCGTCCGACGCATCCGCGCGATCACCGGCGTCGACGCGTTTCAACGATTCCGCGAAAGTGAATCGATTGTCGACAAGGTCATTGGTGAGTTACGTACGTCGCGACAGGAATTGCCGGCCGTTATCGGCAAACTACAAGACGAGTTGAAGAAAGCGCGACGCGAAGCCGACGAATTGCGAATGAAAATCGCGACCGGGGCCGTCGGTTCTGCAAATAATGGCGACGAGTCTCGTGAGATCTCAGGTGTAAAAGTTCTGGCTCGCGATGCCAGTGGGCTCGATTCCGCGGGCATGCGTCAACTTTCAGACACGTTGCTCGCACGAATTAAATCAGGCGTGGTCGTGTTGGGCCGTAGCGGTGATGGCAAGGCCTCGTTGATCGTGCGCACTTCCGCGGATGTCGCCAAACGTGTACCTGCCGGCCAGGTGATCAAAGAGCTTGCTCCGATCGTTGGTGGCAAGGGCGGTGGCAAACCAGATATGGCGGAGGGCGGCGGCAACCTGCCCGAGAAACTTCCCGAAGCTCTTGAAGCAAGCTACGGAGTCGTCGAGCGTCTGCTAGCGTAAGGCAGAGCCTTTGGAGTGCGCCGACTTGTCGGCGCTTTAGCGTGTGCGGCACTCTTAAGATCCGAACAAGCGTTGCTTTTTTCGCTGCGGCAAAAGCGCCGACAAGTCGGCGCACTCCAAAGGCTCCGCCTCTACCCACGGGTTTACGAATCCTCAAACAATCTACTTCAAACAATCCACCGCGATGCCGTCGTCACATCGCCTTCTGTTTTTCGGTTAGCGCGATTCCCATCTTCTCGAGCGTCAGTTTGTTGAGAGTGCCGGTGACCTTAAGGTTCTCCGCCGTCTGAAATTTCTTCAAACCATCGCGAGTGGCGTCGTTGAGCTTGCCAGTCTGATCGCCTGAATAAAACCCACGGCCTTTGAGCAGAGTTTGCGCCTGATTGATCTGATCTTTAGTGGCGCGAAAAACCAGCCCACGTTTCTTCGTGTTCGCGTTCGCGCTTTGGCTGGAAGTCGAGCCAGATGGTGTCTGGGCGAATCCTATTGCAGACACGATAAGGAGAGACAGAGCTACTGCCAGAAGTCTTTTCATTCTATTTACCTCGTTTGTGTGAGGCGCGCAGGTGCGCGCGGGTTAAAGGAAGATGAGGTTTCGTAAAGCGCGGGGATCATACAACCGCGATGGAGGGTTCCTAAAGCGCGATCGCGAGGAGGCTGTTTTCAACTTCTTGCTGGAAGTTTTGCATCGCCGCATCAAGATACTGTCAGCACGGCACGTTGAGTCATTCAGGGTTTGCGCCTTCCCAACCTGCAAATTCCCCGGGGAAGGCTTGCCCATTCCCGAGTTGCCAATGGTTCAGCTTGGCTGGCTACTTCCCCAACCCCAACTTATCAGTTCCAGCTTAAGCGGGAATTCCCCAAAACCCCCAACAAAAACCTGCCTGAAAAGCTTGTGTTGGCAGGTGTTTAACCCACGTGCTACTATGGCTTCGGCTCACAGATAGTCCCGAGCCGCCCCTGCAGATTAAACCTCATTTATTGCCGGCTTCCATAGTTCAAGTCCATCTGCCCCTACCAATTATGAAAAAACTTTCTCTGCTAATTCTGCTGCTTCTTGTTTCTGCGCTACCAGTATTGGCGCAGGACCCGGCTTTGTATCGGTTCGATAATTTTGACCTGGCGAACGGAGTCAAGATTGAAAAGCCACCTGCTCCCCCCGAAACCAGTCGCAAGCGATCGCGTAAACTCGCGGCCTCGAGCAACTATTCCTACTCGCATTCACGTACCCCGCTGACGCGCCTGACCAGCATGGCAGTCGGCAGCAACTCGCTCGAAGGCTTCACTACGGGCAATGCCGAAATCGATAGCTACATCGTTGAATCTGGCCGACGCCATTCCGTCGACCCGTTGCTGCTCTATTCGATCATGCACCAGGAATCATCGTTCAAGCGTCGGGCGTTGTCATACAAAGGTGCGAGCGGATTGATGCAGTTGATGCCGCCTACCGCACGACGGTTTGGTGTGACTAGCATTTGGGATCCGAAGCAGAACATCGAAGGTGGCACTCGTTACGTAAGATGGTTGTTGGACCATTTCGACGGAAACGTTGAGCTGACGCTGGCCGGATACAACGCCGGAGAGGGCGCGGTGATGAAGTATGGCTATCGCGTTCCTCCATATTCTGAAACACAGGAATATGTTCGCCGGATTGGTCGGCGCTATTCCTTGATCCGCGATCCGCTGGCCGCTCGCAGTGCGAATGTGGTCACGCGCGAACAGTTGGCGAGCGTTCAGCAGCAGCAGGAGTCACGCCCATTGAGTGTTTACGAGCGTTCGGTGTTCGCGGTGCGACTGCCGGACGGAAGGTTAGTGTTGCAGAGTCAGTAAGGGTAGTGAGATCTCAAATTTCAGATCTGAGATCTCAGAAAACGGCGATCAGCTCAGACGCACGAGATCCAACCTCCTAAACCCAACACCCTCACCAACATCCAGTATCTAACATCCAGCATCTCCGCTCATCCCGCGGGTTGCGTTACCAGCAACGGTAGCGGCGTCATCGCCTTGCTCGCTGGGACGCAAAGCACCGGGCAGGGGGCGTTGCGGACGACCCTTTCCACCTCCGCCCCAAGCACAGGCGTTCCACCAAATAACGATGCATGCACGTTTGTGCCCATCACGATCAGGTCAGCATTCATCTCAGCAGCGAGGCGCACAATCTCTTCATAGGGCCTGCCTTCGGCAATATGCGACACCGCACCGCTCGCGTCATTGCACGTGAGCTGGGCCATCTTCTCCTCAACATAACTTCGCATCCGCGCCAAAGCCGTTAAGCCTCCCTCGGGAAACATCACCGAGATCTGTTCCAGGTAGTCGCCGATTACATACAGCGCATGCAGCTCCGCTGATGTTTGTTGGGCCAACTGCCGAGCGACGAGCGTAGCGGCGGCCGATGATGGTCGGAAGTTGGTCGAAAGCAAGATCCGCTTGAGCCGCAATTCGGCCTGATCTTCACGCAACTCCACAAAGTCGTGCTGCGATTCCCTGATGGTAAGAACAGGGCAAGGAGCTTCGGCAATGATCTCTTCGGCAGTGGAACTCCAGAGCGCACGCGACAACCCGCGGCGACCGTGAGTCACTACCGTCACCAAATCGATGTGGTAATCGCTGATTGCTTGAGCAATCTCAGGTGCGGGCTCGCCGTGGACAATCACTGGCTCTACATCGAGGCCGCGCAGAACAGAATCGTCGAGAAGTTCTCTAAAGTCAGTTCGCAGTTGAGCAAAATTCTTCGTCTCCGGATCGTCGAAAGCGGTATCGGGAAGAGACAGTAGGTTCTCTGGAACACTGGTCCCCTGAACGCTGAAGAGCACCACTCGCCCACTGCCATTCCTCGCGAAGGCAGCGGCATATTTCAAAGCCGCACGGGCGTGTGGTGCAAAGTCCGTGGGGTAAAGGATGTTTTGGAACGGGAAAGTCATGGACAGACAACAGAATACAGAAAACAGAATCGCCAATTTCAAATAGAACTGCTCCCGGAACGGAGACCAATTCGTGAAAGTGCAGGTGAGCCAACCGGGCAGAACAAAGAATTCATAAAACAGAAAACAGAAAAGAGAAGGGCCAGTCGATGACGCATGCAACGGGGTGAGTAAATTCTGTTTTCTGAATTCTGCCTTCTGTATTCTGCCTTTCACAGCACCCGCGTGCCGGCAATCTGATCAAGGTGTGGAGTGAATTCCGCCAAGGCGTCTGGTTGTTTTCGCGCTGCGATGGCTAGTTCTGCTGCGACGCGCTCTCGAAACCTGGTGCTTTCTCCGCGGCCCGCGACTTTGTCGATAACTCGTCGTAGACCTGCCGCAAGGCTGTTCACGTAAACCGCGACCGCAGGCCGTTTCCGCAACCGCAGTCCACTCGGCTTATATTCAAAATCTCCCAAGGTGGGATCGATGAATGGATAGTCGTCTCCGAGTTCCAGGCCCGCTTTGTGGAACTGCTCCGCGAAATCTTCGCCGGTTGTTTGAACCGCGCGCTCAACGGCTGCGATTAAGCTGGTGGTTGCCGCGAGCAGTCGATCCCAATTCACCTCCGGTGCTGGTTCTATCGGGGGAGCGGCGGCGTTCGCGTGCTCATTGATCTCAATCACGGGTTCGTCACTCTCTCCGGTAGGGTCGATACTTTCCGGCGAGCGTTTGTGAATCGTGATCAGACCACCAGGTTCCTGCGCACGAACCAGCAGCCGGTCCAGTGCGCCTTCACCTTGAGCGTCACGGCCGGTGTCGCGGTCGATTTCCCAGACGCTTGGAGTGGCGCCTGGATACAAGAAGACGTCGGCTTCGTATTGATCGAGAGTGATGTGCAGGCGTCCCGAGAACTCGCGCTCGCGCAGATAGCGGATCAAGCGGGAAAGATTTACAAAACTTGTATCAAGGTTTTCGAGTTTGATGATCTCTTCCATCACGAAGCGAGACTATAGAGGAAAAGAAGAGAGTGGGAAATGAATAGAGAGGTTGGGAAGGTGGGCAAGCTGAGCGAGTGACTCAAATTCAAAGGCACTCCGCAACCGCCCGGACGGCTTTGCCACAAAATATATAAGGTAAATCTGCGGGGTGAAGCCTTGGACCCCAGGCGCAAAGCAATCAGAACCGCGGAGCGC
>JANNON010000043.1:0-4474 GCA_031399105.1 Blastocatellia bacterium
CACCAGTGCAACAAATGCAGCGATGTCTTCTTCGCTGGTATCAAACGACGTCATCAAGCGCACTTCCGAAGTCTCTTCATTCCAAACGTAAAAGAAGTATTCTTTCTGCAGCACCGGAATGTATTTCGCAGGCACCAAGGCGAAGACTCCATTCGATTCCACCTTCTGCGTGATTTTTATCGCTGAAATCTTTTCGAGTTCACGCGCCAGAATCTGGGCCATATGATTGGCATGTTCGGCATTGCGCCGCCAGAGATCGTTCGATAGCAAGGTCTCGAACTGAGCCGAGATGAAACGCATCTTCGACGGCAGATGCATTCCCTGTTTGCGGAGATACTTGAAGTCACGCGACAGCGATTTATCAAAAAACACAACCGCCTCACCGTACATCATTCCATTCTTTGCGCCTCCGAACGAAAGCACATCGACACCAACATCTTTAGTAATTTGACGCAAACCAGCCTTGAGACTCGCCGCCGCATTTGAAATCCGGGCGCCATCCATGTGCAGTAACATATTGTTTGAATGTGCGAACTTTGCCAGTGCCTTCAATTCCGCGACACTGTAAACAGTCCCCATCTCGGTAGATTGAGAGATCGAGATCACACGCGGTTGTACATGATGTTCAAAGCCAACTCCGTGAAGGAAATGTTTGAGAAGATCCGCTGAGAGCTTGCCATCCTTGGTTGGCGCCGCGAGCAGCTTGCATCCGGTGAACTTTTCCGGCGCGCCGCATTCATCAACGTTGATGTGAGCAGTTTCCGCACAAAGCACTGCCTGGAAAGACTCAGTCATCGCTTTCAAACCCAGCACGTTTGCTCCAGTGCCGCCAAACACGAAGAAGACGTCGATGTCCTTGCCAAAGTGTTCGCGAAACACCTTAGTGGCTGACGCGGTGTATGTGTCATCTCCATAAGCGACGACGTGTCCCTGGTTGGCGGCGACGATGGCCTCGAGCACCTGTGGGTGAACGCCGGCGTTGTTGTCGCTTGCGAAACTGCGGCTGGGTTTTGAATTAGTAGGCATGGTTACATTTGTAGGGGCGTCTCTCCGTGGGCGCCCATGGTTTCCATTTCGTGGCATCTCGGGCGAAGAGGGGCGCGCACAGAGGGGACACCCCTACAAAGTTATCGCCGCTTGAGGTCTTTGATTACTTCGCGGGCAGCGTTGGCGCCGGGGCCACCGGTCACGCCGCCGCCGGGATGCGTGCCCGAACCGCACAAGTACAAGCCCTTAATCGGAGTGCGATACTGTGCCCAACCAATCAACGGCCGGAAAGTAAAAAATTGATCCAACGATTGTTCGCCGTGCATCATGTGCCCACCGTCGAGTCCGTACGTTTGCTCCAAATCCAGTGGCGTGAGCACCTGCTGTCCGACGATCAACTCTCCTAAGCCGGGCGCGTACTCTGACAGTGCTTGAATCACGTGAGTTCCAAACTCATCACGTTTCGTCATCCAATCACCGTTCTTCAACTTGTAAGGTGCGAACTGCACGTGCACCGACAAGACGTGCGAGCCTGCCGGCGCCAGTGACGAATCACCGAGCGAAGGCACAGTGACGTCCATGTAAGGCCGCGGGGAATAGTCGCCATACTTCGCAGCGTCGAACGCGCGCTCCAGATAGTCGATCTCATGACCGATGTGAATGCGACCGGTAAGCCGAGCCGTAGCGTCAGCCGAATCAACGCCCACAAATGAAGGCAGCGCCGATAATGCGAGGTTTACTTTGGCAGCACTTCCAACCGACCTATAGTTTCGAATCTTGCTGATGAAACTCGGGTCTAAATCCATTGAGTCAATGAGTTTCAGAAACGTCGTGCGCGGATCGGCGTTCGAAACCACTGCGCGTGCCGTGAGCTCTTCCCCACGCTTGAGCACTACTGCGGCAGCCTGGTTTTCGCGGACACTGATTCCTACTACTTCAGCGCTCGTTCGAATCTCAGCTCCGGCGGCAGTCGCCGCTTTCGCAAGCGCACGCGTAAAAGCGCCCATGCCCCCTTTTACGAATCCAGCAGGCAAGTTTGCACGCCCATCCATCGCGGCTTGCCACAACAGCCCGGCACTCGTACCTGCAGACCACGGGCCAGCAAAGGCGCCGAATATTCCACGCGCGGCGAAGGTCGCACGCAGCAGTTCCGTCTCAAAAAACTCCGCGACCAGATCCGCAACGGCCATCGGGCCCCAACGCAAAAGCCGAAACGCGTCCTTCTTACCAAGACCACGAAACGCGAGACCAAGCTTTCCCAGATCCCACACTTCACCTGGCGATGGTTTGTCGATTGCCGGCGGCGTCTGCGAAAGAATCGGGGCCAGGACCTTACCGATACGCGCGAAACTCTTTTCAAAGTCGAGGTAACCTGCCGCGTCCTTTGCAGAGAAACCCTCAATCTCGTTCGCCGTGTGTCTTGCGTCCTGGTAGATCGAAACTGCTGGACCGTTCAGATTGAGCGCGGTGATTTGCACTTCAGGATTGATGAACTCGAGACCATGTCGTGCGAGTTGCAGATCCCGTAGAACGTGTGGGAGGACTGGGCCAGTAGAGTGGGCAACAGTCGAGCAGTTAAACCCTGGGGCAATCTCTTCGGTCACTGCGATTCCACCCACCACCTCACGTCTTTCCAATACGAGTGGCTTCAGTCCTGCTCTGGCCAGATAGCAGGCGGCGACCAGTCCGTTTGGTCCGGCGCCAATGATGATGATGTCGTGCGAAGGCATACGCCGTTCTCGAAAAATGCTCAGCCGCGGATTAACGCGGATGATACGGATCTGAAAAAGAGAGAGTAGGAGAGAATTTTTCGTTTCCCTTGATGAAGCATCCGTTCTGTTTTTTCATCCGTGTTATCAGCGTTAATCTGCGGGCAAAAATGCGCGGCTACACTCTTCCGCGCTTCCAGTCTTTCAAAAGTTGCATTGCACCGTTTCGACCGGGCGCGCCCATGATGCCGCCGCCAGGATGCGTTGCTGAGCCGCACATGTAGAGCCTGCGAATCGGCGTTCGATACTGCGCCCAGCCCGGTGCGGGCCGCAGGAAGAAAAGTTGCTCGAGAGTCAGTTCACCCTGAAAGATATTTCCTTCCGACAAGCCAAAATCCCGTTCGATATCCAGGGGCGTCAAAACCTGCCGGTGCAGAATGATTTCCTTGATGTTTGGCGCATGCTCGGCGATCGTATCGATCACGGTGTCGCCAAACTCCTCACGCTTTTCATCCCAAGTCCCTTCCTTCAGGTTGTAAGGCGCGTACTGCACAAAACACGACATCACGTGCTTGCCCGGCGGCGCGACAGAAGGATCGGTCAAGCTGGGAATGACTATGTCGATGTAGGGACGCCGAGAGAACCGGCCATACTTTGCTTCATCGTAAGCGCGCTCCATGTACTCAACACTTGGGGAAATCGAAATCGCACCGCGCAGGTGTGGACCTCGTCCGGGCAACGCGCGCAGTTCGGGCAGACCGTCAAGCGCGAGATTAACTTTGCCTGATGAGCCGCGGTACTTGTAACGCTTCAAATCGTCGGCAAACTCGGTAGGGAGATGTTCGTCTCCGATCATCTTGGTGAACGTCAGGCGCGGATCGACACTCGAAGAAACCACGTCGGCAAATATCTCGTCACCGTTTGCCAGCGCCACACCTTTGGCTTCGCCGTTCTTAACGATGATCTTTGCAATCGGCGCTTCCGTTCGAATCTCAGCTCCGGCTTCGCGCGCAGCATCACCAATCGCATTTGAGATGGCGCCGGTTCCGCCTCGCGAAAGTCCCCACGAGCGAAACGCGCCGTCGATCTCGCCCATGTAGTGATGCAGCAGAACGTAAGCGGTGCCCGGCGAACGGACACCGAGAAAGGTGCCGATAATTCCTGACGCAGACATCGTCGCCTTGAGTGCGTCAGTCTCGAACCATTGATCGAGGAAATCGACTGCGCTCATCGTCATCAACTGGACCTGGTTGTACTTGTCTTCATCAGGCAGCGCCTGAAAGCGCCGGCCCATCGTGAGCAGATCGAGCAGCCCTTTAACGTTGAGCGACGTCGGATCGGGTGGCGTCATGCTCATGACGGGTTTTACGAAGTGGGCCATCTCGACCATAGCCTTGCCATACTCGTCGTAAGCTTCGGCATCGAGTTTTGAGTGGCGCGCAATCTCGCGTCGCGTCTTTGCGTGATCGTTGACGCGCCTCCGCCCTGCCCATCGGTGCGATAATTTTCCCATAACGCGCGGATGATCGCCCACGCGTCAAAGCCCGGGTGTGTGTAAAAGTCCTTGTCTTCCGTGGCAATCGTCGCCGCGAGGAGAGCCGGTGAAATCCTGTCGAGGGTCACGTAAGTTCTTCGTCCCGCAGTCGGGTCGAGAATTTCATAGAGCAGATTCCCGTTGCGGTCCAGAATGCGCGTGGTCTCGAACTGCGAGGCGTTGTTCTTTAGATCATCCACACTGGGAAGCGTGCGCGCGATGGAATAGTAGGAATAAATCAACG
>JANNON010000046.1:0-1677 GCA_031399105.1 Blastocatellia bacterium
CTGGCAGTCGCAATCCCGCTTATCTTGACGGCCATGCTCTTCAGCCCTCGCGGAAATTCGACGACCCGTTCAGGCTCAAGCAACACCACCTGCGGAGGAATTGTATTCTTCGCGCTGGGAGTCTGTTGGGTTTGATAAACAAAATCCGCGTTCCAGTTTCCTGTAGCTGTTTGGATGACGAAGCTTGCGTAGTACATACGGCCGCGGCGAGTTTGTGCCCAAACTTCAATGGCGTTGCGCCCAGTCACGAATTCGTACTCCGGTCGTGACCTTAGGTTCATTTTTACGATTTTGCCTTTATGGCCCGAAACGACTTCAGAAATGGGGCCGGCAGCTTCTCCATTTACGCTGGTCCTAATGGAATGGTAATCGATAATGTCTGCCACCGGCTTCAGGATGTGGACGAAAACCTGGCTCGCATCGGCAGAGGGAACAACTAACTCGGTACGACTTGAGGCCGGAAGTTCAAAGTCCGGCAGCTCAATTTCAAACACTACCGGAGGAGTCTGGGGTTGTGATGCAGTCATTGTCTGGACAATAAGCGCAGCGATGCCGGACACGAGGACGAGAAATAACTTTCTCGTCCTCCGGTTATTACTCCGCCTACGAATGGGAGCAGAGTGGCTCAAGGTTTCCGCGTTTTCCTCGTGCTCGTTGGCGGGAGTGTCATCGATGCCGGCTCGGCTTTTGGTATTGGCGCCGGCGAGACTGTGTTGGGACTGACCGCTCGTGTTCTCACTATTTCGGCAACTGGTGGGGCTACCCAGGTCTTGTCTCCGAGCAATCTCATATACCCGTAAAGAATATCTATGTTCGGCGGCAAGTACATAGAGTCGCTACTATTAAGTACCCGTTTGCGTTCGTAAGCGGTGATATAATTTTTCAGTGCCACGATGGCCTCACTTTGATTCGCTTGATTCGCGCTCTCCTTGCTGTCCATAAGCATGAGTGCACGATGAAGTTGTACTTCGGGAATTTCATTACGAGTGTCCAGGCTGACAGCTTTCAGCAGCGATTGCTGCGCCGTATCAAGTTCTTCCTTCGTCCGGCCGATCTGCTTCAAGACCCGACCGTAGTAATAAACAGCCAGCGGATCATCTGATCGCAATGTAACGGATTGTTGCAGGTTCATCTTTGCCAACTGGAACATGTCAAAGTAGAACGCTTCAATCCCGTTATCTCGCTTCAACTCAGCGGTGACTAGGTTGAATTCGGAACTGGTGCCTTTAAGCTTGTTCGCTCTGAGTGCCTCTTGCAGGGGCGCCTGTAGAGGGCCAGAGAGCAATTGGTTCGTATGATCTGTTCGTTCTCTAATTCGCGAGCGAGCACCCAGGAAACCGAGCTGCATTCGGTTGTCCAGGCGGGAGGCCTTTGCCAAAGTTGTATATAGGCGCGGCACCTCCTGAATATCGAAAGCCTTCCCGAGCGTGACCTTCAACGCGAAATCGTCGGCCTCGTTCTCCTGGGCCAAGTTCCAATCAAGGCCAATACTTCTGGCGTAATAGTGACCGATCACCGCACCGGTTCCCAGCCCGGCGATGGCGCCCACAATTGCTCCATCTTTACCCGCAATCGCCGCTCCCAGTCCGGCACCCGCCACCGTGAGGATTCCTGCCAGGAACGCTCGCTTTCGCTCTTGCTTTTTGTTGTACTCGGATTCGGCAAGCGGCATCATCA
>JANNON010000047.1:0-3017 GCA_031399105.1 Blastocatellia bacterium
ACCATTGTTGATTAGTCGCCGGACCATGTTGGCGCCCATCCTGCCAAGCCCTATCATTCCAAGTTGCATAAGTCCTCCGTGTACAAAAGAAATATTAGCCCTTATCTGCAGTCCCTCTCGCTGATGATTCTCGGAACGTGACGATTGGACCGACTCGCCCCCCGATTCCCGCACGATTCTTTGACCCTGGCCTGCTTAATGTTGGACGCCTCGAAGATCCTCTGAATGGATTTCTCCAGCACCGAGTTGAACTCCGCATCGGATTGTTGAGCCGATAGCCCTTCTACCAGCGCCCGTGAAAAGCTCGCCACCATGCCGTGCTCCCTGCGCAGCCGGTCGTCGGCGTCTTCCTGCGAATAGCCGCCCGACAGCGCCGCCACCCTCACGACCTTGGGATGTTTAATTAGCTCGATGTAGAGGTCGTCGTGATCGGGCAGCGTGAGCTTTAGCATTACGAACTGGCCCTCCGTCAGCCTATCAAGATTTTCGAGGATGGCCACTTTGAGCAACTCTTCGGCCTTAGCCTTTTCAGGGCAGTGAATGTCAACTTCCGGCTCGACGATTGGCAGGAGGCCAGCGGCCATGATCTGACCGGCTACTTCGAACTGCTGATTCACAATGCTCTTGATACCGGATGCGTTGGCTTGTTTGATCACTGAACGCATCTTGGTTCCGAAGATGTGCTTCGATTTGGCTTTGGCAAGTAACGCCGTAAGCGCGGGCATGGGCTTCATCAACTGAACTCCATCCTTCTCAGCTGCAAGGCCCTGGTCCACTTTTAGAAACGGCACAACTTGTTTCACGTTCCAAAGATAGTCCGCGGTTGGCTGGCCCTCGATCTCCCTGTCCATGGTGTTCTCGAACAGGATGGTGGCAATAATCCGCTCGCCGGTAAAGCTGGGGCTGGTAATGACGCGGGCGCGCATCTCGTGCACGAGCGCAAACATCTCATCCTCGTTGGACCATGCGCCTTCTTTGATTCCGTAAAGACGCAGCGCGCCGGGCGTGCTGCCGCCGCTTTGATCGAGGGCCGCAATGAAACCGGGATGTGTTTCCATCTTCCCGAATTGTTGTTGGTTAAAACCGGGCGATTTCATAATTCCTCCTTCATCCTTCGGTACCGACGACTTAATAATTGGTTGAACCGTCATAATTGAGATTGGTCTCCGATTCGCTCTCGAGCGTAGGGATTATGCGCTGGGCCAACAACCTTGCCGAGTTCAACTCCCCGTTGGTCGAACGAGTCGAGATTCCAAAATTATGATCTGCGAGCAAGTGATGAGTGTCGTTCCACACTCGAATTGCCGGCTGCGCAAGACTGTTTTCGTAACCAAGAACGCTTAGGCTCGCAGTGCTCAGCATCAAAGACCTGGCACCTAACGTGTCGCTTCCGGTCCAGCGTGCGGCCAGCATTCGGAGGAAATGACCGCTCGAAATAAGCAGAACGTTCCCCGAAACTGAGCGCACCAGATCCACAACCCGGTCTGCGCGCGCGGCGACCTGTTGCGGCGATTCGCCACCGGGGCAGCCGGCGCGGAACAGTTGCCAGTCCGGGCGTTCCGTATGGATCTCAACAGTGCGACGACCTTCGTATTCGCCGTAGTCCCACTCGACCAGGTCGTGAACGATCTCAGCCCTGGATCTGAAACCAGCCAGCTCGCAAGTTCGCCACGCACGACGTAAAGGACTTGAAAAGACTTTGGCGAACTTTAGTCCGCTCAATGCGTCTCGAAGTTTTCCAGCGTCGCACTCGCCCACTGCAGTCAGTGGTAAATCCGTTAGACCTGTGTGTTGACCACTCAGACTCCAGGCCGTCTCACCATGTCTGGCCAGATAGACCAGTGGTAGTTCTTGATGGGCCATCTCCCTCCAAACGTTTTCCAGGCAGTCCCGGTATCATTCGCTGCTAAGGCACCGAGCCTCTGAGCATGTGTCGCCCGCGGCGAATGATTCACGTAAAGCAAGTCTAACTTTCCGCCATCTAGTCATCTAGTCATCTTTTCCACCCAGGAGGGTTAGTTTGCAAGCGGAACTCCCGCCCCAAGAGCAGCTCTCACTCGCAACTAACCCTCCCCTGCCCCGCGAAGATAAGGCAGGCAATACATATTCCAGATCTAATTGGTTGAATTTAACCGAAGTGAGGCGAAGTTTCCGGTTGGCCCATGCGCTTTGGGGGTCGGCTATCGTAATTCCACGAAACATTCCGTACAAACACGACCGGGATTTCGTGGTCCACTACGAGATGAACTGTTAATGCGCCGGAACGCGCGTTGCTATGATCACGAGCGGGGACGATTTAAGGATCGTAATCATTATGTTTCAACTGCAACACGTGCAAACGAGAATCGAGAACGGAAATCGCACAGTTCCGTCTTCCATTATTGAACCAACAGTTCCTGAGGCCCTGCAGAACGTCGTGCTGCGACATCAAGTTTGCTACGAGGTGTGGCCGGAGTGGTCTGGTTACCGCGGGCGTGTCAGGCGTACCGGCTACTGTGTCACTCTCTGTGGTGTGAACGATCAAGTTGACTGCCTACTGGGCCATCACGTACCTGGTTGTCCACACTGCGGATTCACTTACGATGAGTTACGCAAAATCGCTGAATGGATCACGCCGACAGACCAGCAGGATTGTCGGTTTGAAATTGGGCCGTTCGACCGTGCGTGGCACATCGCACCACGACACCGTTGGTCACGCAACGAAATTACAGTGAACGTTAAGATACTGCACCGACACGAAGTTGACGCCCCCCTGGACGTCTTCCAGGAGCGTTGCTTGAAGGAACTGCGCGCAAACCTAAAGAAACTAGTTGTGCGCGAAGGCGTATGGCAGCCACCAAAGGTTGCCGTGCATTAGGCCGCCTATGAGGTGAGAGAAAGGAGAAGGATGGGGTTTCAAGCGAGGCCACGGGGGAATGTCTGAGCCGTCTGATCCCATGAGGCGAATTCGGACTGCGCGGCCTTGGAAATCGTTCATCGCCTGATGAACGAGAATGGTTACGTGGGATGAGTACCCG
>JANNON010000064.1:0-2288 GCA_031399105.1 Blastocatellia bacterium
CAACGACCAATTAGCCGCTGCTCAGCGTGCCGCGATCGATACCGGCCGGAAATTCACCGCCGATGGTAAGAATGTTCGATACATCAGGACGACTTTTGTTCCCGGTGAAGCGCGCTGCATGTGTTTATTTGAAGCGGACAACGCTGACCTGGTTAAAGAGGTGAACGAGTCCGCACAGATTCCATTTAAGCGCATCGTCGAGGCGATGGACTTGACCCCTTCCGATTAACTCGCCCTTCAATCTGAAGAACATCGAGCCGTGGGGGCTTAGGTGAATGTTGAAGTGTGACTAATTCTGACGAGCAAGCATTCCAAGACAATGCCCACCTACATCGCGCTGCTCCGAGCCATCAACGTTGGCGGTCACCAGGTAAAGATGGATTATCTGCGCGCGCTGTTCGAAGAAATGGGGATGCGAAATGTGGAGAGCTTTATCGCCAGCGGCAACATAATCTTCGGCTCGCGAACAAACAACAGCGTCGCGTTAGCGGCAAAGATCGAAAAGCACTTGCAGGCGGCGCTGGGTTATCCGGTAGCAACGTTTCTTAGAACGACGGAAGAAGTAAATTCTATCGCGAGCTACGAGCCCTTCGGCGCAGGAGCGCTGGCCGCAGATGTACATGCGGTCTACATCGGCTTCATGGCGAGTGCGCCTGACCAAACCGCGCAAGAAAAGTTGTTGTCTTACAACAGCAAGGTTGAAGAGTTTCATGTTTCCGGCCGCGAGGTTTATTGGCTTACCCGCGCCAGCGTCGGCGAATCCAAATTCTCAGGCGCGCAACTCGAGAAGGTGTTGGGAAGAGCGGTGACTTTGCGGAACTCAACCACGGTCCGGAAGCTCGCAGCTAAGTACAAATGAGTAACCACGGCACGGCACAGATCCTTCTACGAGCGACGCGCGAGGACGATCTGGATTTCATTCTTAACGCAGAACAAAGCGCAGAGAATCGTCCGTTTGTAACAATGTGGTCCCGCGATCAGCATCGCGAAGCTGCGAGTTCGGAAGATCAACGGTCATTAATTATCGAGACTGTGGCGGACGGTCGTCGTGCTGGCTATATCCTCCTTGCCGGATTGGCGAGCGAACACCAAAGCATCGAGTTTCGTCGAATTGTCGTAACGGAAAAAGATAAAGGATACGGACGCGAGGCGTTTCGCCTCGTAAAAGAGATTGCCTTTTATCAGTTGCAGGCGCACCGCCTCTGGCTCGATGTCAAAGAACACAATGCGCGCGCCCGGCATGTTTATCAGTCCGAAGGTTTTATTGTAGAAGGTGTTTTGCGCGACACCGTAAAGACGAACGACGGTTATGAGTCGATCGTAATAATGTCGATGCTGCGAGATGAGTATCTGACTAGACGCGAACAATAAGCGCCGAGCCGGGTGTGCACCGAGATGAAGACTGAATCCGATTCTCCAGTAATCGCGACAGAAAGATTGACGCTTCGTCACGTCAATCTCAACGATGCTGAGTTCATGCTGCAACTGCTGAATGAGCCTTCGTTCATTCAGAACATTGGTGACAAGAGTGTGCGGACTCTCGAGGAAGCGCGTGCTTATATTCAGTCGGGCCCGATGGCCAGTTATGAAAAGTTTGGTTTTGGCTTGCTCATAGTCGAAGTAGCCGGAACCCCTGCCGGTATTTGCGGACTTTTGAAGCGGGATACGCTGGAAGACGTTGATATCGGTTACGCGTTTCTGCCGGAGTTCTGGTCCAAAGGTTATGCGGTCGAATCAGCGGCGGGCGTAATCTCTTATGCATTTGAATCGCTTAGCCTGAGCCGGATCCTGGCGATTACAAATCCGGATAATCACGCGTCAATTCGGGTTCTCGAAAAACTCGGGTTTGAGTATCAACGCACGATCCAAATGGGTCAGGACGGGAAAGAGACAAAGGTTTTCGCCAGGAGCAGGAGCTAGATGTTGTTAGTCAGTGGTCAGTTGTCAGTTGTCAGTGGTCCGTTGTTTTCCTCAGCACAGTTCAGGGACGATGACGATGTTAACGAATTCACCGCGGAACCGCTTACTTGAAAATGAAAACAACGGACAACTGACAACTGACCACGGACAACTGAACGGACCACTGACTACTTCAAAAGGAGCATTATGCGAAAGATCACTTTCGGAGGCGCGAATAGCCTCGACAATTACTTCGCCCGAAAAGACGATGCGGTTGACTGGTTAATGTGGACGGACGAAGTGTCGGAGATAATGACCAGCTACTGGGCAACGATTGATACGATTCTGATGGGCCGCAAAACTTACGAAGTGGGTATGAAGATGACGAA
>JANNON010000692.1:0-6128 GCA_031399105.1 Blastocatellia bacterium
GTTTTGGAACCTTTGCTTGTCAGACCGACCGAGGACACAGGCCGTTGGATGATCATCGCCGGGGAAAGACGCTATCGCGCGGCCCGACTTGCTGGTCTAACCGAAGTGCCCTGTGTAGAGATGGCGGTCGACGAAGGAACGGTGGCTGAGATTGCGCTCATCGAAAACATGCAGCGCAAGGATCTCACAGTCTGGGAAGAAGCAGATGGTCTACTCGCACTTTGTGACCGTTTTGGTTATACGCACGATGAAGTGGCGCGGAAAGTTGGAAAGAGCCGTAGCACTGTCACTGAAGCTTTATCGATCGCGAAGATTCCTGCCGACGTGCGCGACATTTGCAGGCAGGCTGATGTGACTGCGAAGTCTATGTTGCTGCAGATCCTGCGCCAACCCGATGATGAGGGAATGAGACGATTGGCGACGCAGATTGCTTCGCGCGGATTAACGCGCGACGATGCCAGGGAAGTGAGACGACAAGAGATGGGACCGCGCATCTCTCCAGAGTCGAAGCCTTACACTTTCAAATATAGTTCGCCGGGGAAAGAATTCAGCCTCGAGGTTAAATTTCGCCGCTCGAGCGTTGAATTGGAGGACGTCGCCGCCGCTTTGCGAATTGCCGCAAGGAGTATCGAGAGCAACCAGGAGCAAGAGGCCCCAAAAGTAGCCACACAAGGATCGCTGATCGACAACGCGGAGTAAGAAAACTTCATTACGAAATCAGAAGGGGCGCCATTCACTGGCACCCCTTTGTTGTTATCAGAAGTCAGCTCAAAATTACTTGGTGGCGAGGCTCTTCTTCTTTTCCGTTGCCGCTCGCTTCTGAAGCGCCTTGGCCCAGCGCTCGAGTGTAGGCTGTAGCGGTTTGAAAAGCTTCGCTCGAAAACTATGCTTCTTTTCGTTCCATGCTTTCAATTGCTTCTCGGTATAGGCGCGCACTGCCGGTTCGAGCTGTGTCTTCTTAAGTGAGTGCTTGAGCGTCAGATGATAGTGTTGACCGACCAGTGAGAAGATGATGGCCGCCAGATTTCCTTTGAAGGACAGTCGGGGCACAACTCGTTTGTGAATTGGTTTATCTCCGGGCAGTATCACTCCGACCGCGATCTCCAACCACGGACCCTTCGGGCCCTGACGCGGGTGATACAAGCCGGGAAGTTCAGTGGCTTGAAAAGTGCCCCTCAGTCTCGGTTCAGAGATGAATTCGACTAGTCGGATGCGCTCGAGTCCGCGTGTATGTTCGCGCGGCAGGCTGTCAAAAGCAGCCTCGATTTGCTGGATTGTAGTACTGGGTAGTTTTCGTTCGACCTGGTTCTCAATTTTTATGGCCACTTGCTTTAAAAGTCCTTCTGTTTGCTGGCAGGATGATTATTTGTTCGCAGCGTCAATGTAGGTTAAGGCGCTAAGGGTGGTCAAGCGAGCACGCCGGAATAAGCGTCGGTGTCGGCGTTCCTATAGTTAACGTCGCTTTTGTGCAAAGCCGGCCGGAGATGAGCAGAAGGGTGAAGTCATCTGTAATGAGTTTCTTGCATCCTGAACGTCGAGTATCAGTAGTTAGTCCGAAATAGATCGCAACCGCAAATACCAGCACCTTCTACACTCGACCCAAGCAGCACGGACCAGTTCAAGTTAGCAGCGTTGCGGGTTGAGGAAGACCGTGGCGAACCCACCGGGCGCCAAGCTAAGGTCGAAGTCCCGGAACAGCTTAAACATTATCCTGACAGCAGACGCTTCTTGAGCATGCAGATCGCAGAGTGGCGCAAACACCGCTTGCAGACTCCTCATGACTTTGCAGAACTCGCAGGCTTGATCAAGAAAGGCGAGCTCGTCGAAGTTCCTGCTTTGGGAAAGGCGCATATTCTTTATGGCGTTGGCCTCAGTGCTTCAGACGGCCAGTTTACTCACTACGACAAAGACTCAGGAGACAGCGTGCCACTCTTTGGCAGCGACGCCGAACTGCAACTTGAGCACGCTGACATTGAAAGATCCGTGGAACAGCTGAAGCAGAGCGAAGTCGATCTGAAGAAGCAACTGGCTGCTGTGCCTCGACGCGATCGAGAGCTCGCTAAAAAGCTGAGGACCGAGATTGCCGAAAATGGACGGTCAGTGGCGGACTTCAAGCAGAAGAGGGGATTGCTGGACAGGTTCTATAAAAACTCGACATTACGAGAGATCATTTCAAAAGAGTACGAGTCAATAGCGTCGCTGGCCCTGGAGTATGGAACTGGACACTCACTCTCGGATCCAAACGGTCGCAAAGCACTCAAGGTGCGAATGCTGAGTTATCTACGACCCGCTGCGTTGCGAGCGATGGGAGATCTGGCAAAGGTGTATCAGGACAAGTTTGGCCGGCCGCTCGCGATCACGTCGTTGGTGCGGCCAGATGAGTACCAGCGACAGCTGCGCGAGAGCAATCCAAACGCCACCTTGATTGAAGTGCCACCACATTCGACCGGACTCGCGTTCGATGTTTACTACCGCTACCTGACGGCCGCGGAGCAACAGTTCGTAATGGCCGAACTTGCACGACTAAGAGATGCCGGAAAGATCGCCGTCCTTCGTGAGAACGCGAATCACTTTCACATTTTTGTATTTATCGACGGCACACCACCAACGGAAGAGTTGATAACACGTTCATTGGATGACGTGGGTCCTGCTTCCAATAGTAACGAGGCAAAGCAAAGCGCCGCAGGGAAGCGAGCTAAGACCAGGAGATCAAAAACCTCTGCGAGAAAGACCCGGCGAAGATAATCAGCCGCTGATGAACGCGGATTACAGAGATCTGAAAAACTTGCTCAGATCCGTCTAATCCGCGTTCAGCCGCGGCTGACTCTTTCCACCTGGTCCATGTTATCTGCCTTTATCCGCGGCTAGCAGCATTCCGAAATGTTTGCCTCACTTAAAATCATACAAAGTGAACGCCTCATCTGATTGGCGAACTTTAGTTGTGTGTTCCTCGCTCATATCTGCTTAACCGCCGCCTGGTGTTTTGAGATCTCATCCCGACCACTTTTGAAACGCCGGCGACAATGAAAGGGTAATCAATGAAACTTCTCAACGAAAAAAATCTCGCTTTCAACGATCAACCGAAACCGCTTCTGGCCGAGGAAATCACCAAGAACATCAAGAACGCGAAAGCAAAAAAGCCGCTGAAGAGCACGAGTGTCGATCTGAGCCTGCTCGTTCCCACAGACGGCGATCCGAAGATTGAAACTGTTCTCGGCGAAAAACTGAAACAGGGCGACTACACTGGACGCGAACTCAAGCTCCAGGTAGCTAATTTCAAGCTGGGCCAGCATGTCTTCCCGCCGACCATGGCAGCCAAAGCGGTGGAATCGTTGGGCAACAAGTCCGCGAAGTTTGCGAAAGCGCTGGAAGTCCAGGGTTTCGTCCCGGATCATCTCGATCTTCGCGCCGCGCCGGCAGACCTTGCGAAAGAGCTCCAGACAGCACCTTTCCTGCGAGCGTTCCCGTCACAAGACGAAAGGAAAATTGGCAACCAGGCGACGACAGTCTTTCCCCCAGAGAATCGTCGAATCTTCAATGACACCGCTTATCCCTGGTCCACCTGCGGTCGCATTGACACTCCCAACGGGCAGGGCAGCGGCGTGATGGTTGGCCCACGGCACGTGCTGACCTGCAGCCACGTGATTAGGTGGAATAACAACAACACGACGGGCTGGCTCAGATTCAGACCTTCGTTCTTCGACGGCAGCGCTCCGTTCGGTGAGGCGTGGGGAACACTGACCTACTACAAACACAAGGTGACCGGGCCTACGATCGATTGGATCGAAGGCATGTACGACTACGTCGTGGTTGTGCTCAATCGAAACATCGGCAACCTGACTGGCTGGATGGGTGCCCGAGGTTATACGGACGGATGGGATGGAGGCCGATTCTGGTCGCACATCGGTTACCCGGGAGATCTGACGGCGGGAAATCGACCATGCTTCGAAAGCAACATCGCTCTGGACGGCGCCTGGTATGAGTTCGATTCCCACGAGTCGATGGCTCATCGTGGTGACGTCTGGCCAGGTCAGTCTGGCGGACCTTTCTTCGGCTGGTGGGCCGGAGACGCCGGTCCGAGAGCCGTTGCCGTGCAGAGTTCCCAGAACTCCGGTGAAAACAATGCGAGCGGCGGCCAGGACATGGTTGACCTGATTATCAGAGCCCGCAACGAGAATCCATGAGGGCAGAGAATCAGCTCTTCGTATTCATCGGCGGTCTTAAGTAAGAGCTTAACCGTGCCAGACACAGATCGAGCCTTATGCGTCTGGTAACTGTTAGCTGAGATTGTAGGGGCGGCACTCCGTGGCCGCCCCTCGTTTCATGACTTCCAAGCAATCGAGGCGTGCCCACGAGGGACACCCTCACAAACTTCATAATTGTGCATTAGCCGAACAGGGATTAAGCTACTCCAGCCTTACCACCCATAGCTCGTCAAAAGGAGAATCCCAATGTCCAGCAAGCCGCCACGGAAGGGCTCGAATACTGCCACACAATTAGAACGGACTAAGTTGCGCCCTGGTCTAGTGCGCGTGGATATGAGAGAGGAGTTAGTGGCGCGGCCGGCGGTTTCGCCTGGGCTTTTCTCGCGCGCTGAGATCTGCAGACGATTCACTAAGGTTGAGCTTGCCAAACAAATTCGGCAGGCCGGCTATAAACCGATGGGCGGAGGCGGCGAAGTTGAAACGCATGTGGAGCTTTCGGCGGCTGTGCCGTGGGTCGACGGACGCGGCTGGCTCGAAGCGGGCGGAACGCTTCAGAACTGGTTTGCAACTTCAACCATTGCCTTCTATCCGGATAAGCCAAACCAGCAGCAGGGTATTTTGTCGATATGGTTAGATGGACTAACTGAAGGCGACGCGTATGCTGCCCAGATTCGCGTCGGCGGTTGGTCGGCGAATCCGCAGCTGCCGGGTACATTTCATATCGGCGCCAGCGACGCATCGCACGCAGACATCATTCAATCCGGAGCCAGCCAGACGCTGTCTGTCTTAATGCCCGGCGTTTCGGGCACCCTCTCACTGATTAACATTGAGACCAAAGGACTCGGCGGTTGGAGCTTTGACGACGTGCTGGTTACGCACCTCGGAAATCTGAGCTAAACCAGCTTCTTTGTTCGCCCCCGACCAGCAAGCGGCATTTGCCAGGGAATCGTGAGCTTTCGATGTCATCGCGTCAGCAGCCCACCATACCGGCTGCGTCTGATAATACATATTATGTTCGAGCGGGCTTTGCCTTAATAACGTCGTTTGATCCAAAAATCAGATTGACCGAAGGCAAAAGGGTTTTCCACCATCTTTTGATAACCTAGAGCGGTCAAGCACTTGACAGAGCGGCAACCGTCAAGGTAGGCTCACAGCATGCCTAAACGCTCAAGCAAACGAGAGGTTAAGAGCCTCGCCAAGTCGATTCTCGATCAGGTTACTCAAGAAGCCGAAGCCCAGCCCGGAAAGAATCCTGCCGCAGTTGCGCTGGGACGTATGGGGGGCCTAGTTGGCGGCAAAGCGCGGGCGGCAGCTCTCTCGCCTAAAAAGCGAAGTGCAATAGCACGAAAAGCGGCTAAAGCTAGGTGGTCAGAGGCTCCGAAATAACATGACCGCGGAAATTGCCATTCTCAATAAGTCTGCCGTTGCTCTTGCCGCCGATAGTGCGCTTACAGTGGGATATGGGGACGAACTAAAAACTTATCACACGCACAAGCTTTTCAGACTGTCCGAGGTTAACCCTGTGGGGGTAATGATCTATAACAACGCGAATCTATTGACCGCCTCATGGGAAGCCATAATAAAAGACTATCGCAGAAAGAAGGGCAACCAGACTTTTGATCACCTTTTTGATTACGGGAACGACTTGCTCTCCTACTTACAAGATAATGACTTCTACTTCCCTGAAGACGTGCAGGATGCTCAAGCTGTCCGCGATGTTCTCCTAAGCTTGATATATCTGCGAGAGCTTATTGACCACGCAATCTTGACACTCGGCAAGAAAGTTAATCTCGCGGATATTGCCGACGTGCTTCAGGCGTTTATCGAGAGCACCTTTGACGTGCTAGACAAAGCTCCTACGCCGGGCTATCCCGCCGATCACAAGCGCAAAGTGTATTCCAGATATGCTGGAGCGATTGACTT
>JANNON010000178.1:0-6020 GCA_031399105.1 Blastocatellia bacterium
ATCCAGTAATTCCGTTAAGTACATACTGCACTGCGAGGGCCGCGAGGATAATCCCCATCACTCGCGTTGCTATGTGTACGCCGCCTTCGCCCACCAGCGATATCAGGCGTCCGCCGAGATACAGCGAAACGAACGAGACTAGAAAGACAGCCGCGATCGCGATGATGGCGGCAATTAACTTTCGCGGATCGCCGGCGGTCTGCGATGTCAGCAACAAGATCGTCGCAATCGCGCCCGGTCCGGAGAGCAGTGGTATGGCGAGTGGGAATACTGAAATGTCTTGTCCGACGGAACCGTGCTCATTTGCTTCCGGAGCTTGCAGCGCGCCGCGTTGTCCAAACAACATCGGCAGCGCGGCGACGAACAGCAGGATCCCGCCGCTGATTGAAAACGCCTGCACCGTGACGCCGAGGTAAGACAATATCCCGCGACCGGCGAGCAGAAAAAAGATCGCGACGCCGAAAGCAATCACCACTGCACGGACAAGAATCACACGTCGTCGCGAAGGTGTGTCAGTCTTCGTCAGGGCCACGAATGCGGGAACAACTCCCGGCGGATCGACAACCACCAGCAGCGTCACAAACGCAGCCAAACCAAATCTCAGAAGGGATGTATCCATGTTTACAGAAGCGGCTAGTCCCGGACGAAGTCAGTACCGTAACGCAGTAGCGGCGTGCGAGCAATGCTCGTCTGCTTGAGACTGCCGAGCTTATCAATGTGACTGCGTTACGGAACCGACCTCAGCGAGACTGTGGCAATTCACGACCGTCGAGCAGCACGCATCGTCTCGGATTGCTTGTATGCCTTCGTCCATCTAGACTAAATAACTATCGCGGCGTTAGCTAATAGGATGATCCAGACATTCACCAAACTCTGCCTGACCCTCTTCGCATTAAGCATTCTTTGCCAAGCTCAACCTCCGGCTGGTTTACCGCCAGTACCAGAGACGAAGCAGGCCCAACCAACTCCTACACCTCAAGAAGAAGTCGGCGAAGGCGACGTGGTTCGCATCTCAGCGAATCTCATTTCGGTACCCGTCACGGTGCTTAATCGTCAGGGACAGTATGTCGTCGATCTCCAGCAAGGGAATTTCAAGATCTTTGAAGATGATGTCCCACAGTCGATCGCACATTTCAGCAATGTCGATCGGCCGTTCTCGGTCGTCTTGCTAATTGACACCAGCAGCTCGACAGCGCCTTTCCTGGATCAAATCAAAGTCTCGGCAAAAGTTTTCGTCGAACAACTGCGCTCGTTGGACAAAGTCCGACCGGTATATTTTCACGGGGAGATAAAGTCGCTCACCCGAACCGCTACCAATGATGTGAGTGTACTGCGGGACGCGATTGATCAGATGGAAGCTGGCTCGGGAGATCTGGGCACCCGATTGTATGACGCAGTCGACTTCAGCTTGAACGCCTTGCGGCCCGAGCAGACGCGCAAGGCAGTGATCCTGTTTACCGACGGTGAGAACACCTGGGGTAAAGCAACGATGAAAGCGACGCTCGCTGCAGCTGAAGAATCCGAAGTGATCTTTTATACGCTTCAGTACGGCGCCTTGCCGGCGCAAAAATACCTCCAACAACTAGCAGACAGAACAGGCGGACGCTACTTCAAGGCCGGCGACATTAGTTTGATCAGGCAATCGTTTGTCACTGTCGCAGACGAACTGCGGCGGCAGTATTTGATCGGCTACTACCCAGGCGAGCACAGGCAAGACGGGAAAGAGCGGATGATCAAAGTCAAAGTCGATCGCAAGAACGTTACCGTGAGGGCACGCCGCTCATACACCTCCGGTCGTCCGTAGTGAAGCAGTTTGCAGCTCTACTTTCCAACCTGGCTTAACACGTTGTGAATCGGCACGCTCGAGATCTGGATCACACCGTCGAATGGCCGATCCAATTCCAAAATGAGCAAGAGCGCGGTCGAAACAGTAAGCGCCACGATCAGCAGCGTAGCGATAACGGTTTTGTTTGCGGGTGCAAACAATCCGAAGCTGAGAAAGATGACTGACAACCAAAGGACCACGGCCACCAGCATCGGAGTCACGATCGATGGTTGCGCCTGCGCGGACAAGAGCCAGAGTGTCTTGCTAAGGTCAACCACACCATCCAACGCTCGGGCTTTGAGAAACTTCTGCGCTTCGCTCTGCGCCGGCAGATTCTGAATCGCATCGTACATTTTCTTCGCCTCGTCGGCGCTCAGATTCTTAGGACCGCTTATATTTTCGTCCGACCACATGCGTTTGGCCGTACTCTCAACACTCAGGCGAAGCTGGTCACGTGCCGGTCCCGTTTCAGGACCGTAGGTGGCGAGCGCTCTGTCAAGGAACGCGATCTTGGCCGCGATCTGAATTACTTCGCTCCTTTGCGTGTCATACGATCCTTTAGCTGTTGCCACGAGCAATCCGAGTAAGAGGGCCGTCATCGTTGCAATCAACCCGATGCCGAGCCGAACCACCTCTTTGGTTTCAGGGCTCAGATGATGGTTGGGAAGTGCCGCGTGCAGCCGCAAACCAATAAGCGCGGCGCAAAAGATGGTGACAAAGGCGAGCAATGCAATAACAGGAGGATTCATAATTCCTCTCGCAAGGGGATGATTAGACTGCTCGAACTTGAAACTATGGGTAACGCTAGTTTGAGCGGCCGCCATTTGGTAGGCGAAAAAACAAGTGGACGCGTGTAATTAGGTCAGTACCACCACGCGGTAGCGGGTGGGGGGCCCCAACAAGTTCTTCGGGTTCTAATGTTCGATTCAACACCACCCCCACCCGCTATCGCGCGGTGGAACTGACCTCATTACACGCAACAACTTCTGGCTACAAAAAAAACAAACAACGATTCGCTCAACGCTTTCTGCGAATACTAAAAGTTGCTGTTTTCTACTGTAGCACAGGCAATTGGCGCAGCTTAGTTCCCGCCGCGACGGACCATGAGCTTTCCAACTGAATCAACGAAGAGCTCGGCGCCGCCACGCTGGTGCCACAGGATCCACACGAGCTCGCGGCGGCTTTCCAACTCGGATTGAGTGCTCTTCCGCGCGCGAGGGTCGCGGCCACATCTTCGATGTGCTTGAACAGAGACTTGTAGAGATGGCAGTAAGGATCTTTTTCAAAAAGAGTATTGCTGAACGTGTACGTCCTGACTGGACATCCTCCGTGGCAGATCGAAAGATAATCGCATTCGAGGCAATCCTGTTGAATGTTTACTGATGGCCGTGCAAGGAATTCCTTTCGCGCCGGACTGTTCTGCAGCAACTCGGTCAGACTGTCAGCCTCAAAGATGTTGCCAAAAAAGTATTCGGGATAACTGGTAACCCAGCAATCACATTGGGCTACATAACCGCGAGCATCGATCGAGATAAATTCGTCCGCACAGTTTTTTTGCCAGATGCAGGGAAGGCAGCCCGCGCCGTCAACAAATTGCTTGAACAGCTCGTCCACTGGACCAACCCGTACGCCCTGTTCATAACCGCGGTCCAGCCAGACGTCCGTGAGATCGATGAAGAACCTGGCCAGTTTGTCCACATCAAGCGGCTTGCTCTTTTTAACATCGTTCGCTTCTCCGCCAGGAAACGGTGTGTTCACCTGAAAGTCAGGAATCTTCAGCTCATCGACGAAATAGGAATAGAACCGTTCGGCGCCAACCGCTAAGGTGCCTTGATTCGCAACCGCGATGACCGAGAGATCAATCCCCGCCGCACGAGCTGCCTGAACGTTTCGATACCAGAGTCGTGTGTATTCCTCCGGCCCACCGTGAAACATCTTCCGGTGCAGGTTCGGGTAGTCCATCGAGGTACCCACGCTGTTGCCAAACATCTCGGCGATAATCTTGTTCCAGCCCTTGTTGTAGCCAATCATGTTCGACTGAAGGCTGTGCTGCACCTGCTTGTTTCGCGCCTGGGCTGCGCTTTGGATTACACCGTAGGCCTGTTCAAACCAACGCGGCGGCATTGTCATGATCTCGCCGCCCTGCCAATAGATCGTCAACGCGCCCACGCGGCTTCGTTCCATGTGATCGAGCACCTTGTCGATCAGCATCGAAAGGCGCTCCATCGTCATGTTGTCGCGCGTCTTGTCTTCAAAACAATAATCGCAATTGACGTTGCACTTGTTTGTAGGAAGTAGGATGACCGAGAAGTGATTGCCCTTCATAGCTGCAGTTCTCCTTGCAACACCTCAAAGGACTTGAGCTCTTGTCGCAATTCGCCGGCTGCCTCCTTCAAGGTGCGAAAGAGACTCTTGACGCCATCACAGCGATAGTCCCTGTCGGGCCATTTGAAGTATCCCCCGCAGACATCCCAAAACTCGCAGCCCTCACATTCCTTCTTTTCGGCCAGCAGCTCGAGTTGATACTCAGCGAGTACTGAAGACTCGGAGCCGGTTGCGATTCTTTGCAGTCGTGGCGAGAAGGTCTGCCGGCCGTCATCGGTCACGTAACGAATTAACGTCGGGTCTTCCTCTTGCATCAACCAGAGGTTAGTGCCATCGCCGTGGAAAAACCCGAGGAAGGTGCTATGAAAAAACTCAACCGGCTGCGCGACGTTGGTGCGGTGAAGATAGAGATCCAGGATCTGGGCCAGTTCATCGAGTAGCGACTCGTCAGGCTGCCGCACGATTACCAGCTTCACGGCAAAGTTCAACGAGACCGCTAACTTCACCGCTTTAAAACAACCCGGCACGGCCGGGATCGAGGCGCGCACGGGATGGTTCTCCAACAGATCAGCATACCGGTAAAGCTTTGGAAACTCGGCCGGATCCTGCATCACGATGTCGATGGGCACCGACTGTCCCCAATGAATCAAATCATCGACGTTGTCGTCGAGAGAGAGTAGTTGAATGCAGCCGAGATCGTTCAGATCCGCGTCCGCCACACGCGTAACGATCTCGGAAGCATGAGCCGAGCGAACGATCACCGATCGACCACGGTACTCATCAACCAGCGCTGCCGGAATGTTGTAGACGACGGAGTCCATCTTTGATGCCTGAACAATTCGGTCGGGAAGGATCGGTGCGCCGAAGGCATCGGCGAATCTAGCCCAGGGCTCCGACCTGGGTTAATCACTCGGTTCCAATTCAGTTACGCTTAAAGATCGCGGAGCATCGATAATTCTTTACACTCTGACTTTTTGTGCAAAGCCATGCTTCCACTATCGGTTGACCCAGGCGCCGCCGCCGCCGCCTCTGCCGTTGACCCAGGCACCACCCCCGCCACCGGCACGGTTTACCCATCCTGCGCCACCGCCGCCGGATCGGTTTACCCAGCTCCCGCCACCGCCGCCGCCGCCGTTGATCCACCCACCTCGACCATTAACCCAAGCGCCGCCACGGCCGTTGACCCAACCAGCGGCCTCCTGCTGTGGCAATACCCCACTCAGTAATGCTCCCCCGATGATAATGGTGGACCACTTGCGTAAACCGACTAGAAAATTTCGCCTGCTCAGCAGCCTTGCTTCGTCATTCGATTCGTTCGCGTCTTCACGGGGCTCAATCTTGGCATCATTAGACATGACCTCAACCTCCTATTTGGAAATCCGGGAGGGCAAAAGTGTTGCCTCTTCCATTATTTTGCGGCTGGTGGCTCACTAGACGCCGGTGGGTTGGACATGTGAAGCATTACAAAGCGCCACTTGCCATCCTGTCTCAACATCGAAGCCGAGACGTTGAGTTGGTAGTTCCTTGCTTTGCCTTTCAAGGAGTCTTTCGCCTGACATGTGGCGGCCATCCAGGCCATGTCGCCCAAGTGTTGCCCGGTCTTCCAATCACAGTTCACGTCGAGTGTATTGGGATCGTAATCCTTGAAAATTTCGGTGTAAGCATTCTTAATGGTCTCGGGACCTACCCAGCGTTCACCGTTGCCGGTACCAAGCACCACTGTCTCAGGATCGTTGACGAACGTTTCGGTCAAGGCATTCAGGTTCTTATCGGCGAGAGCCTTGTCGTGTTGGGCGAGTGTGTTGCGGATCTCGTCTAACACTTTGGGGTCGCGCTCAGGCTTACTCGCAACCGCTGGTTTATCTGCCGG
>JANNON010000195.1:0-2301 GCA_031399105.1 Blastocatellia bacterium
GACGCAGGTTCGCCTGAAGGACTCTCGTCAGGTTCTGTAGGTATTGGCCTACTCCCGGGGAAATCTTCATCGGAGATCGTCTTGTCTGCTTGATCGACCTCTGTTTGTTCGGGTGCATCTGTGGGGCGTTTGTGCGCGCCACCGAAAGCGTCCTCCCTGTTCACACGGGTCGGTTCTGGCTGCAAATCAACGACGGAAGCGTCCGACAGAGTGAAATTCTCCTCCATATATTCCGTAATCTCGGCGAGTGATCGTCCAAAGCAATAACTCAGCGCGGCAGCGATATCCGGACGGATAAAAGCTCGTCCAAGCTTGTCCGGAATGAGCTTTGCTAATCTGGCATTCGGCAAAGTCTTGACGTAGAGAACGTTGTCCAGCCATACGACATCTGCGTCCTTAGCTGTACCGGCCGGGATTCCATCAATGTAAGGTACGATTTCCAAAGAAGGTGAACTTTGCCATACCGTGTAGGCTAGCTGTGCGGCAAGATTTCGAATGCGGGTTTCTTCTTCGCCATCGTCCAGACTTATGCGGGCGATTTCAGCGCCCAGTTGCGTGATCCAAGCCTTACGTTCAGGTCGCCCGAAGCCTGTCTGCGTCAAATTGAACCGATCTTCAAGCCTCGACGCTAGGGAAGGAAGTTTAGAAAAAGGCGGAGAATCTGAAAGGTCGAATGGCAGACGTTGAAAGTTCGCCGTTCGATTCTTGATGCCAACGTGGAGGTGAGCCCATGGAACCAGTGAGCGCAAAGTCAACGCGAAGCTTAGCGACTCTTTAGGAACCCACTCTCCAGCGAGGCTGATCCAACCACCACATTCGTTCCAAATGCGTAGTGCGTGTCTAGCCAACAGCGCCTTGATACGTCTGAGATCCTCCGTCATCAGTGGCTCGTGCCAAGTGACCGTCTTCAGCCAAGCGATAGCCCGATCTGCCGTTGGACGCTCTGCGACACCAATCTTTCGCCACAGCGACAAGTCCGCAACCGCGCGACGAATCACTGCTGCGCCCGGCACATCGTCTTCGTCAGATGACAGAAAAACACTGGTGCCCGTCGCCCAGCCGGAACTTTCTGTCAATATGAGCCGCTCCTCCAGCAGTGCCTGCGTAATGCTTGCCAAGTCCTGGGTGGAACAGGCATTGGTCATCTGGTCCAAACGAAGATACCACTTCTCAACCTCATGAACCAGCGGGAGCTCTGACTTGGCCAAGGCGCGCAAGCAGTTAAGCAAGCGATCCGGGCCTGTAGGCGTGCTTCGCACATCGAGGAGAATCAGCAATGGTCGATTGCTTTCCGTGTCGAATCGGCCGTGAATGAAAGGCTCGACATCGATCAGCGACTCGGTCTCAGGAGTTCGACGCAGCAAATCAACCGGCTTGCGGCAGAAACCTCGGGTGTCGGGGAGGCATGGGAGATCGCGAAAGTTGAGAATCCAATCGGGGACCAGTGGAGTGTGAGTGATCGAGCGCATATTCCCTGTGCTCGCAATCTGTACGACGGAGGCCGATGTGGCTGACTTCCAGAACGGTACAGGTTGAGCAAAAACATGTTCCATAACCTTGCTCCAAACATGTTCGTCGCTCGACGACAACTGCAACCAATGTTTCCACAAGACATCATCAAAATCCCAATCGTCAATGGCATAGTTGCTCGTAACGAAGGGTTGGAATGAATTTCCCGCGAAACCTCGCCGTGCCAGTTCGGCTAATGCCTTGGCGCGCCCATAGATGCCAGTCTTCTTCTTCGTAAGCTGTGCAAATCTCGACAAGCCAGATCTTCCCGTTGACACCCAATGAGACCACTCCTCGGCGGTACAGGACTTAAACGGTGCCGAATAGCTTTGATGCAGTAGATGCTCTTTGCACCAGTCGTCAGGCAACAGGCCTTCCAGGGATCCATTGGGATCGAAGACGATGACGCTAGTTATGCTGCGCCGGAAATTGTCTCTGGTAGCAAACTGAAATGACGGGCCAAGGCTGGCGCCAAGCTTGCTTGCAATTTGGGCGATCTGAACGCAGTCTCCAATATTTACGGACTTTTGCACGAAAAAAATCGCCGCGACCTTCTCAATGACCTTGCTCACGTCGCTCACATCATCTATGCCAGATGCTTTTAGCACGGCGTAAGCCGCGTGAATTTCCGCTTGCAAATAGTCATCTTGATGCTCGTCGGCATCTCTTCGCTGTTCGGCAAAGAAACGAAGCCAGTTTTGATTAAGCACTAATAGATGTTTGGCGAGAAAGTCCCAGTCGGCATCAGACTGCAAGAGGCGTTTCTCCCCAAGTCGCACGATCTGTTCAGCT
>JANNON010000211.1:0-2891 GCA_031399105.1 Blastocatellia bacterium
GCTGCCCGGCACTGGCGCGCCATGAATAGCGAATAGGAAGACCGCCAGGGGAACTCGCCCTAGCGTCGAGGTTGACTATTGGTGGTGTGGCGCCATCCTCGCAAACCTGAATAGCAGTTGGGTTTGCACCGAGACTCAGAGTTGGGGGAGCGTAACGGAGGGTCTCCTGACCCTTCTTCTGAGCGAATGCTTCTGTTCCAAATGAGTTTAGTCCTACCAGCGCGATTGGTAAGAGTAAGCCGATTAAGCGGCGACGCGAGTATCTGACCATTTCCACTCCTTTTCGCAATTCCGAAGGTTTGAGCTCACGGCGGCTTCAGGGCCTAATGTGACTCAGGTAGCAGTTGATGAAGGAAAAGGTGGAATACCGAGCAATTTCCACAACGGGCACTTCGTTCAATTAGCAAGATGCCGGTGGTTTGACTCACTCTGGGAATTGCAGTAGATAAGTTAAGCCCCCAGACATCTTCAACTTCAGACGCACGCATGAGAAGTTTACTCATCATCGTCGGATTTTGTTTGCTGCTTGGTCAAGGTGCGTGTTCGCGGCGGAACAACTCGACAGGGCAGCCTGATGCGAATGCTACGGGCGGAGTTTCCGCCGCCGATTCCGGTTCGCAAGCACGGACTCATTTGGAGAGTGGCAGAGAGTTCTATCGGAACGATCAGGATGAAAAGGCGATCGAGGCATTCCAACAAGCAATTAAGCTCGATCCTGATTTGGCTGAAGCCCATTTTCGGCTGGGACTCACATACGATGCGATTGGCAAAGAGCAGGAAGCGGAGGAGGCTTACAAGAACGCCGTAAAGAGTTACAAGAAATTCTTCTCGCTTCCGGAGAACGACAAGGACGCAGAAGCTCATTACAACCTGGCCCAGACTTATGCCGGGCTCAGTTTGTACACGGAGGCCGTTCGAGAATATCGCGTCGCGACTCGTCTCAAGGATGACGATGCAGATATGTATTACGACATGGGACTGGCGCTGGCGCGGTTGGCTCAATATGACGAAGCAGCGGCCGCTTTTTCGAAGTCGTTGGAGATCGACCCCGATAATTTCCGGGCCGAGGACGAACTTGAAGAAGCGCGCGAAGGCGTCAAGCGCATCAAGGCCGGCAAGAAACATCAGGAAGCCCTGCTGAAAAAGAAGAAGGCAGAGGAGTTGAAGAAGGGGCAGGACGGAAGCAGTCCCGACAATACTTCCAAGCCAACTAGTCCTAAGAAACCGCAGGCATAGAGCTTGTTGCAAGCAAAGAAAGAGATTTGATGGCTACCTATACACCACCGCCGTATTTTCCGCAGAGTTCGCTGGCCCCACCGGACAAGAACCGGTATTTGAAGTTCAAGCTGGTGATAGTAGGCGTCGGCCTGCTTGTCCTGGCATTGATTGCTGGCTTGGGGCTTGGAATTTGGTACGCGGTACGAACGCTTTCTTGAGCAAAACATACGCTGTCGGCTTGACAGTTTCCGACCCGATCCTTATAGTCTCCCGTTTCGGACTGACAGTCTGAAGTACAGTGCAACGCTTAGTTGGTTCTGTCGGTGTGGAGGCGTTGCCCGGCTGGAATTTCCAGTCGTATTGACAATTATTGTGGCGTAATCGCGTGCGTCGCCGTTCTTAATTGAGCGGTTCCAGCGCATGTTCGTGCGAAAGGCTAGTCCTTCTCGTCCCTTAAATACGACGCCACAGAAAAGTTTCGGCTTAAGGGAAGCCAGAATCCACACCCGGCAACCAGCGAATTCAGAACGTCCCTAGCATCAAGAATCTAAACAGGGCAGCCGCCTGCGCTGACTGCCGGACAAGTTCCGGACAAGAGGCAGGTAACGCCCTTTTGCGCTTTGCAATACGCCCAGCGCGAAGTTAACTGAAAAGGACCATCAGCAGTGCCGACAATTAATCAGCTTGTTAGAAAAGGGCGCGAAAGGGTCAAGTACAAGACCGCCAGCCCGGCGCTTCAGAGTTCACCTCAAAAACGCGGCGTGTGCACACGCGTTTACACGCAGACACCCAAAAAGCCGAATTCGGCTTTGCGGAAGGTCGCGCGCGTGCGTCTGACCAACGGCATCGAGGTGACAACTTATATTCCGGGCGTCGGACACAACCTCCAGGAGCACTCGATTGTGCTGATCAGAGGTGGTCGTGTGAAGGACCTTCCCGGTGTCAGATACCACGTAATTCGCGGCACGCTGGATTCGGTTGGCGTTGCAGATCGCAAGCAAGGGCGTTCGAAGTACGGAGCCAAGCGGCCAAAGGGCGCTGGCAAGTAAAGCAGACCGTCGGAGATCAGATGTCAGATGTCGGCAGACCGCTAACTGATACTGAGACTTGAGACTTTAGACTACTGAGACCTGAGACTGAACTGATATGCCAAGAAGAAGAGTTGCCGAAAGACGCGAGGTGCTTCCCGACCCGATTTATAACAGCCCGCTCGTGACAAAGTTCATTAACGGCGTCATGTGGGGCGGCAAAAAGTCGGTCGCGGAGATCATTTTCTATGGCGCCATGAGCCAGGTCGGTGAAAAGACTGGTGAAGAGCCGTTGAAAGTTTTTAAGCGCGCTATCGATAACGTGAAGCCCACGGTTGAAGTTAAGTCCCGTCGCGTCGGTGGTTCAACCTATCAAGTGCCTATCGAAGTACACCAGGAGCGCCGTGGCGCGCTCGCCATTCGCTGGATTGTTTCGTATGCGCGCGGACGCGGCGAGAAGACGATGATGGATCGCCTTGCCGGCGAGATTCTCGACGCTGCCAACAATCGCGGCAACTCAGTGAAGAAGAAAGAAGACACTCATCGCATGGCGGACGCGAACAAGGCGTTTGCACACTACAAGTTTTAAGTAATGGCTAAACACGATCTCAGCAAGTTCAGGAATATCGGCATCATGGCCCACAT
>JANNON010000700.1:0-3776 GCA_031399105.1 Blastocatellia bacterium
GGGAACAGCACATAGGTGGCACCCGCAGCCAGTTGCGCAGCCGCCTGAACCTGATGCGCGGGTTGGTCCGAGGATCGCCTTGATCCTAAACAGACCTGTCCTGGATTTCAGCGACATGGGTCAGTTCCTCCTTTCCTTAGAATCGACTTTCAAGACCCGGCGTGATCGCCACACCAAGCTTGGGCATGGCGATTACACGGGTACGGCGTCTCCATTTTGCCGGAACTTGTTAAAGCACAAGCACAGCCGGGTTCGGCGTGTGCATGTGCATGAACTACTGTTACAACAAGGACAACTGTGGCAGCCGCAACCCGTTGTAGTTGTACAGCCGAGCGCGATGCCACGCTGCGGCCCGATGATCTCCTTTATCGCAAAGAGACCTGTTCTTGATTTCAGTGACATAGCTTGTATTCACAAACCAGCTCTCTGCTTGGGCCAGCCGACTTGACTGAGAGGCAGCTTTCATCGTCATCCATCATGGACTAGCCGATGGACTAACCGATTCGATTGCAGGCTCAATTACGTAAACCTTCCAATTGACTGGAGCGTCGGGTAGCTCCAGCCAATCCAGTTGCTTTGAGGCTACATCCAAAATCTCCTGCACCTCTTGTTCCGGCACTCCCCGAAACAAGAATGAGTTCTTAGCCATGATGGGGATGCGCAAAAAGGCAAGATAGTCTTGAGGCGGCAGGAAAAGGTCCATGGTCTCGATCCTGCTCACACGCAAGCCATGACTTGTTAAGCTCTGCCAGATCTCATTTTGCTGGCTGTTCATTTTTGGTTTTGCCGCCGGCGTAGAGAGCTTACGCGGAAGGTAGCCGCGCAATTCTTTTTCCTCCATGAGCATCCAAATGCATCTGTGTTTTTCGTAAAGTTGTGAAAAGTAATTAACATCCTTCCAGGAGTCCGCAGGCACACTGATTAGACACCTGCCAGACGGTTTCAGGATGAGGCTCAGCTCGGAGAATACCTTGTCCACGTCGAAATGCCAGAAGGCGGCGTTGCTGATGACCCGGTCGACCTTCGAGCGGACCACCTCACCAAGTTTCTCCGCTTCCCGACAGTGAAATTCCACCTTATTAGAATCGATTCGCTTCCTGGCAAAGGCGAGCATTTCCGGAGAGAAGTCAACACCGATGACCTTGCCCTCGCCGCCCTGCATCTGCCTCAGGATTGCCTCGGTGGTAACGCCGGTTCCGCATCCCAGATCCAGGACGGTCATGCCGAATTCAAGTTCGGCTAACTGCACCAGAAATTCTGCGCTCTCACGGTAGAGGCCCATATGAGATGCGTAGGCGTTGTAATCGCCAGCGCTGGAGTTCCAATCTTCCACACGGCTCAAGAGTTGATTTGGTGCAGGGTTAATCATGCTTCATCTCTGACGTGTATAGTCCCGATCGCAAATCGGCGTGATCGCCACACTACGGTTCAGCATGGCGATCACACTGAGTCGAGTATTTACATTCAACCGCAACTTGTTAAGCGCAAGCACAAGCACAACCACAAGCGCAGCCCGGTTCAGCACATGTACATGAACATGTACCGCCGTCACAGGTGTTGCAACCGCATCCGGTTGAGCATCCACTTGGGGTGCCGCGGAGCGGTCCAAGGATGGCCTTTATCTCAAACAGACCTGTTCTTGATTTTAGTGACATGGCTTTTTACCTCCTTTTCCTCAGTATTTACCAACAAACAGTTCACCTCGAAACAATCAACTTGTAGCGATAGCGTAGCCTCGTGCTTCGCCGTCCGCGGGGAGAAATTGATTGAGACAGAGTTGACGGTATAGGCCATCCCGGTCAAACAACTCCCGGTGTGTTCCGCGCTGTACGATGCGCCCACCGTCAAGGGTCAAAATCAAATCGCTCATCATCACAGTTGCGAGGCGATGGGCGATAACGAAAACCGTCCGCCCGCGACCGAACTCTCGCAGCATCTTTTGGACGGTTTGCTCCGTCACAGGGTCCAGTGCTGACGTGGCTTCGTCGAGAATCAGTACGTCCGGTTTTTTCAAGATGGCTCGGGCGATGGAAAGACGCTGCCGCTGTCCGACCGAAAGCTTCACCCCATTCTCGCCAATCATGGTCTCGTAATCTTCGGGGAGCTGACTGATGAATTCGTGCGAGCCCGCCATTTGAGCTGCTGTGATGATCTCGTCATCGGAAGCGCCCAGACGGCCGTAACGAATGTTGTTTCTTATTGAGTCGTTGAAGAGGAATATCTCCTGGGAAACAACCCCAATCCGCTGACGCAGTGAATAGAGGTCGATCTCGGTCGACGGCACTGCGTCGTAGAAAATTCGACCTGCGGAAAGCTGGTACAGACCTAACACCAGATTGACTAGTGTGCTTTTTCCAGCACCGCTCGGCCCAACTATCGACACCAGTTGTCCAGGCTCGACTTCGAACGATATGTTTTCGAGAGCCTTTTTCTCGCCATCGTAAGAAAACGAAACGTCCTCAAACTTGACCGATCCCTTGACGCGACTGAGCCTGATGCTCCCTTCCTGCCCTGCTGGCTCTGGGACGAGGTTGATCAACTCGAATACCCGCTCAAGCGCAGCGAAGGCATACTGAAAACTGTTGTTCAGGTTGGCCAGGAACATCGCAGGTTCGATCAGAAAACTCAGGTAGGCAGTAAAGGCCAGCATCTCGCCGATCGTCAATTCCTTGTTAATGATGCAGCGTGCTCCGTACCACAGCACGAATCCCATCCCGACGGCATTTATCATCCCCGACACGAAAGTAAAGAATGCCGTAAGGGTCATCCTGTTTTGGTTAGCTTGAAAGGCCTCCCGGAGAGTGCCTTGCAGTTTTTGCACCTCCCTCTCCTCGGCTGCGAACGTCTTGATCAATGCCGCCCCTGAAAGGCTCTCTTCCACATCACGCGAGACGAAAGCCGTCTTTTCGAGGGCCGTCCGGCCTGCTTGCCGAGCCCTCCCGTTGAGCAGACGCGTCGTCAGGATGAAAAGTGGCATCACCCCTAGTGAGAGGAGAGTAAGCTTCCAGTTGAGGTATATCACCACCGCGAGGGCACAAACCATTTGCAGGCTTTTAGCGATAATGTCTACTAACCTCAGCGAAAAGAACGCCTGTAACTGGAAAGCATCTGCTAACCCCCTCGACATCAGGTAGCCGGTGCTGGTCGAATCGAAGAAAGACTTGGGCAAATGCAACAATTTGCCGAGCAGTGTGCGCTGAAGGCCGAACACAATTTCATTCTGGAAGCGGAAGGAGTAAACCTGTTTGAGAAAGTCAGCGACGGTAAAGACGACGAGCGCACCGATCAGCATGCTGACGATGATATTCAAAAGGCGTTGATCACCTTTAAGCACGGCATCGTCGGCCAGGAATTTAAAGAAGAGAGGAATGACGACCACGGTTCCCGTGCAAACCAGCGCCAGGATCCCGGCTATGGCGCCCTGCCGCCAATGAGGTTTCACGAAAGGGAGCAGCAATCTTAAGTCCTTGTAAGTGAATTTCCTTGGTGTTTGTGTAACCTGCCCCCGATTCCTGCTCGTGCCGAACCCTTCGCGCAAGGCTGTGGCCCCGAAGGCTCCGCCCTTCCGCGAAGTTTCGCTAAGTATCGCTCTTAGGTCTTTGAGTATCTCCCTCATACAAAACTCTGGCAGGGCACATCAAACGGCCGGAGGCCTCAGGTAGCTCCAGCAGCGTTAGGGCTTGTTTTTGGGACAAAAGTAATCGCACCATAACCGAAGAGCTGCTCGAGAATCTGCAGACAATCATCCTCCAGCTCGGCCGCGGTGCTGCCTGAAG
>JANNON010000334.1:0-9779 GCA_031399105.1 Blastocatellia bacterium
GCGCCGGCGCGAGAGCTTCACTCCCAGGACTGACCGTTAACCATGTCGGTTTCCCGATCCAACGTGGCGCCACACTGGCTGTAACTTGCAGCAGGATCGTCCCGGTGCCGATCACGGCGCCAATCAACAGGTCCCTTCCGACGAGTGGATTTCGATAGTCGCCCGCGAGCAAACGGCTCCACGAAATGATCCACCCGGGCCAGCGCCGTCTGATGAATGGCTCGAGCGCCATATAGAGCATCCACAAGAAAGCCGCACTGAACACCGATAGTGCCAGCGAGAGATAGAAGAGCAACAGCTCTCGACCTGGCAAACCGTTATGGTGTTCCGCAAAAATCCAGACCAACATGTTCCCGATAAAGTACACAAACGCCAGACGCGTTGCTCCTCGCCTGTCGCCGCGGCCAAGTCGCAGATTTCTGCGCGCCAACACCGCACTCCCCACTAGCGCCAGCAGAATAATCACGATCACAAGAGATATAAGCACCTTGGCTCCGCCGCTTTCGGGGGGCTCCTCCTGTCGCAGTGGTTGATCCCAGGGATAGACCGTTTCGAAATAGGTGAGCTTGCCGCGAAACGCCGCAGCTTCAACATGAACTTTGTGTTCAGGATTCGTAGGATCGGCACCGTCCCACGCGGCGCGAGCGTCGTATGCGTGCAGCGGAACCCAGGTAGAAGCGACCGGTTGGAAGTTTGCGATGTCGAGACCAGCTTCGCGAAAGGCCACGGACCAATCAGGGGTCTCAGGTTCGTTCTGGATAGGCGGTTCACGTTGCGGCGGCACGCCCACGAACCAATGCAGACGGCCTTTCATGTCGAGGTAGACGCTTGTCATTCCCGAAACATCCTGAGCCGGGTCATCAACCTCGATGTCCGCAAGGGTGTCAAAGTAACGCGGACTCTCGCGATACCAGAAGCGATAAGGCCCAGGCCCTTCAGTGCGCATCTTCTCCCACCGCGTTGGTGACTGATCACCGGCCGCGATGTAGCGCAAGTAGTCATCTTTTAGAATCACTCCGTCAGCACGGTCGAGTGACGGTGCGGTATAACCCAGTTTCTTGATGATCTCGCGTGCGTGCGAGCGCAACACTTCCGGTGTTTCATCGAGTGGCGTCAGGCGATATGGCGCTGTGTACTTCGTTAGCCAAAGACTGAGCGCCAGCAAGGCCATGAAAGAGGCGAATAGCGCACCGGCGATCGCAGGTTTGAGAATGCCTTGCTTCGGCGCAGCCGCGACCATCTCAGGTGAGGGCGTCTCGCCGGCTGCGAGTGCAGCAGCGATTGGATCGCCACCTGGAAGTGCGGCGGCAACCTGCAGCGCGCTTGCTGGTCGTTGAGTAGGATCAGTTTGAATGCAGCGATCGATGACACGCTCGATTGCGGGATCAAGTTCCTTGACGATCGAAGTGGGTGACGTAGGTGGAGTATTGCTGCGGCGAAGCGCGATCAACTCACCAAGGGTCGTCGCGTCAAATGCCCTCCTGCTTGTAAAGAGTTCATAAAGCAGAAGGCCAAGGGAATAAAGATCACTACGCGCGGTAAACGGCTTTCCCTCGAGTTGTTCGGGCGCCATGTACGCGGGTGTGCCCGCCGCGAGTTCATCCTCGCCAAATTCTTCCGCCAGACCAGCGAGACCGAAGTCCGTAATGCGTGCGTTTCCATCGCCGTCGATCATCACGTTCGCGGGCTTAAGATCACGGTGCAGTACGCCGACATCGTGAGCGGCGTTGAGTCCGGCGCAAATCTGGCGCGCAAGCTGAAGTGCCTTATCAGATGGAAGACGACCGATACGACGAAGCAGGGAGGAGAGTTCTTCGCCCTTGATGTACTCCATCGAGAGGAAGTGACGTCCGTCTGCCTCACCGATGTCGTAAACGCGGCAGACGTTCTTGTGACTTACCTGGCGGGCCACGCGTGCTTCGCGATGAAAGCGAGCGAGGGCGGCGCCGTCGCTCAACAGATGCTCAGGCAGAAACTTGAGCGCGACAGGCTGCCCTAGCTTGAGATCGTCCGCTCGATAGACTTCGCCCATTCCGCCCTTGCCGAGCAGGCCAACGATGCGATAGCGATCGGCAAGGATGGCGCCGGGAATAAAACGCGCGTTGTCGATTGAGTCAAATGAATGAGTTTTGCTGGGAGACTTCTGCGAATCGATTCGCTGGGTGGCGGCATCGTCCAGCCGCATGCCGCACGACGGACATTTCTCGGAGTCGGCATCAACGTCGCTCGAGCAGTATGGGCAGGAGAAGCGGAGGCTCATTGGCCGCGCATTCTAACACCAAAGGGCGATCCACAGATTACACAGATGACACAGATTGGGTTTGAACTTGTCCGTTGTCAGTAGTCCGTGATCAGTTGTCCTTCTCGCCCTTAGTTCGTCCTATCAGGTAATCAATCTCGTTTCGATCTAAGAACAACTGACCACGGACAACTGACAACTGACCACGGACAACTGACAACTGACATTGGCGCCGAATAGGGTTTTCTCTTACGGTTGGTTAGAATGAGGCAATCGAAACGAAGAAGCAGAAACTATTCCAGACTGGAAAACTATGGACTATGACCGTCGGATCATGATCGTTGTTGGTGCGTTGTTGCTTTCGCTCACGTTGCCGGTGATGAGTCTCGGCGCAAAGTCCCGGCGAATTCTCGCGGGTGAGTGGGGCGCACAAGGCGTTCGCATGATTGTTGAAGGCAACTCCGCCAGGCTCGAGTTCGACTGCGCGCATGCAACGATTACAGGACCGCTTAAGCTGGATAGCCGCGGTCGATTTAAGCTGGCGGGAACGTTTGTGCTGGAACGCGGTGGGCCAGTGCGGTCGGATAACTCCGAGAATAATGAACCGGCGGAGTTCAGCGGCTGGACAGACGGACGCAAGCTCACGCTGGCGGTGAAGCTCAAAGGAAGTAAGGAGACGCTCGGGACTTACTCGTTGGTGCGTGGACAATCTGCGCGACTGTTCAAGTGCTTGTGATCTCTTACTATCTCTCCCCCGAAAACGTGAAATATTTGAGTGTTGGTGACGCTACCGAAGCGACGAATGTCTTCATGCTCTTCTACACCGACGGTGTTGGCGACCTCCAGCCCAGGGTTGCGCGCTTTGGCGCTACCCTGGGATTGATTGCTCCAAACGCCTCTGACCCGCAAGGAATTGCCGATGAAAGTGGCACGAAAGTTTTTGATCACTGGTGAAGTTCAGGGAGTCGGGTATCGATTCTTTGGTCAACGTGCGGCCGCGCGCCATCAAATTGTGGGTTACATTCGCAATCGAGAGGATGGCAGTGTTGAAGCGTTTG
The DNA here is from genome assembly GCA_031399105.1 of Blastocatellia bacterium. GTDB lineage: Bacteria > Acidobacteriota > Blastocatellia > Pyrinomonadales > Pyrinomonadaceae > PSRF01. The sequence goes on from JANNON010000334.1 coordinate 3,298, forward strand.
CCGAAGGGCCGGTGAACAGCGTCGAGGCTTTCAAGAACGACCTCGCGACCGGACCGCAGTTCGCAAATGTAGAAAGAATGGAAGAGATAAATCTGGAGCCGACAGGAGAGTTTTCGTCGTTTAGAATAGAAAGATAAAAACGGTCTTTGTTCTTTGGCCTTTGTCCTTTGCACTCGTGTCCAAAGTTGAAGGTCCCGCACCTACGTCGTTGCTGGCAAAAACCAAAGGCCCAACACCCAACACCCTAAACCCAACACCCTAAACTCTATGAACCAACTAAAAGAACTCATTCGCGAAGTGCCGGATTTTCCCAAGCCCGGCATCAATTTTTATGACATCACCACGCTGCTGAAGAACCCCGCGGGCCTTCGCCTGACCGTTGATTCCCTGGCTGACCAATACCAGGGCGTAAAAGTCGATACAGTAATTGGCATCGAAGCACGCGGATTTATTTTTGCTCCCGCGCTCGCCTATCACCTCGGCGCCGGCTTCGTCCCGGTGCGCAAGCCGAAGAAGCTCCCTGCTGAAACCGCTTCTATCTCCTACGATCTCGAGTATGGGCAGGACACTTTGCAAATTCATCGTGATGCGGTTGGCAGCGGACATCGGGTGTTGATAGCGGATGATCTGCTCGCCACCGGAGGCACAGCCAAAGCGGTCGTCGACCTGGTTGAGGGCTTGGGCGGAACCGTGGTCGGATTGGTCTTCGTAGTCGAACTCGAGTTCCTACCCGGACGAAAGAAGTTGGAGGGGTATGATGTGCGGTCGCTGATTAAGTATCAGGAGTAGGTTCAGAGCTCGTAGATGTCAGATGCTGGAAGTAGATGTCAGGTGCTGGATGTTAGATGTTGGTAGATGTCAGGTGCTGGGTGTTAAAAGTCAGAGCCGTGATTTGGCAGAAGCCCCTAGTTACATCTAATATCCAGCATCTAACCTCTGTTCTTTTTGCTCCCGTAGCTCAGTTGCATAGAGCGTCCGCCTCCTAAGCGGAAGGTCGCGCGTTGGAATCGCGCCGGGGGCACCACTTTTTCGTTCCGCACACACATTCGCACACAAAAACGGTCGGCAAACGATGGATACCTCATGGATCACACTTGCGACGGGTTTAGTTGCCGGACTGGGGATCGGCTCGGTCATAACCGCGCAAATCCAGCATGCCCTTAAGCTGAAAGAAGCTGTCCATCAAAGTCAGCGGCAAGCATTGGAAGCACGATACAAGGTCGTAATTCTTCTGATGTACGCAGCGATTGATTTCGCTGGCAATGAAACCGCCATGCGGATTCATAGGCCAGATTTGAAAAATCAAAGCGACGTTCTGGATGACCTCAGGGCCGAGTGGACTAACATGCTTCTCTTTGCCTCCAAGAACACGCTGGATCTGCTCCGGGTTTTCATTCTGGAACCAACGGGCAACAATCTTGCGAAGGGGAAAGAGTTGTTAGAACCACGGACGGAAAAGTTGGGGTTATCGTCGAAACTCCCGACGAAGATGAAATGATAATGAAGTGGGAAAGGCAAGAGTTCACCGAAGAAGAGAACACGAGAGCCACCGAGTTTAGGAAGGAATACAGCCGTCTGATCGACGTTCGCTTTTACGTCGAGCGCCTAGGGGAAGTTGGAATCATTTACAAGCCGCTGAAAGGCGAAGCTCTGTCGCAATTTGTTGAATCAACATTGCGCGAGAGAAAAGTACAAGGCCGATTGTTGGCTTTGATTCAGGAAGAACATGGCTTCAAAAGCGAATTCATGGAGAAGGTTCTCAGACGTTGGTATATGTCCGGAGCGCCGATGTTTGAAACGTTTGCGCCGTATGCCTTCTTTTGCTTGAGAGCGAGTTTCCTTTGGGCACTCAGTTCAAGCACACCCGGACAGAATGACAGAAAGGACCTTGAGTATCTTTACTACTTGCCGTTTACTGAATTGTTTTCTTCAAAGGATGATAAGCATGAAGAAGTCGTTGAGCTCTTAAAAGAAAATCAGAAGTTTGTTCCTGCTGTGAAACTAAAGGAAGACCTGACGAAACTAACAGCCGGATGGAATGCACAAAGCCGTGAGGAGCAAATTAAGACCAACGCTGTGCGGGGCACTGCTCCACCTGAAGATGAAGACTCGTTCGTTTTTAAATTGTGGAAGCAGTTTCGAGGAACACTTAGTCCCAACATGATGCCGGTTAATCCATCTCCTGAGTTTCTTGAAGCGATTCGGAGAAAATTCAAGGAATTAAAGGATGGTAAAACGTTACCTCCGGGCACTCAGACTAAAGCGGCAAGAGGAACCCGAATTTCTCGAAAAAGCAGGGAGCGGATTTTGAAGATGTTTCCGCAAGTTACTGAGGCAGAGTTAGACGCAAGCACTAAGCATGACTAGAGGGCCAAGCGCGCATTGTGCGACTGCAACGAGAATCCTTTTCATTACTGCTTTCAGCTTCCGCTTTCCGAGATGACGGTCAGGCCATCAACGCCGATGAAATGATTCTTATTATGTGTGATGAGAGGCACGCCAAGGTGTAGAGCTGTCGCGGCGATCCATGCGTCCGCCGGTGCGATAGGTCGCCCGCGCAGTCGAGCACTGTTCATCGCCTGAGCCCACCGATCGCACATCTGATCGTCGGAGTGGAGGACTAGGTATCGCGTCAGATACTCTTCCAATTCCTGCCGCCTTGCTTCACCCCAATTGCGTTCGAGAGTCCAGCGGCGGAGTTCGGCCAGAGACATGAAGGAAACGACAAAAGGCGGGTCGTTCAGATGAGGCTCGTATAACCTGGCTCGCGTGTCTCTCTTGTAGAGGAAAGACACGACGTCGGTGTCGACGACAAGGGGCACTAGTCGAGACTCCTGTTTGATGGGGTGTCGCGCCACTCCCTAATCGCCTGAATCATTTCATCAGCCGTCTCGTCCGAGGGTCCGCCATCTCCAAGCAAATCGCCAAAGCTGGTCGCGAGTGTGCCTCGCTGGCTCTGTGACAGACGAAGGAGTTCCGCGCGGGCTTGGGCTGTAGCCTGCTCTTGTTGTTTCACCAACTCGCTTTGTGTGTCGAGTCGTCTCATCTCTAGTATCACTCCCTTAAACGAGCTGTGATCAGTTTACCATTGCGGTCTGCCTAAGCGGGTCCCGGTTCGTACGGCAAATAATTTATCGAAACTCCGCTTTCAGCTTGGCTAAGGTTTCGGGGCCGGGCAGTAGGACAACCGCTCCACTCTCGATCTCTGCCTGACGGCGCTCTAGCTCGGCGGCCCACGCTTCTTCGACCTCTGGAGCGTCATCAAGGCTGTCGTTTAGTCTCTCATTCATCTTTGTCAGTTTACCATCTCGACCCGCTCCGGTTGCACTGTTCCTTCGGCGTTGAAGGCGTCGAGGGCCGCTGCCGCTCGCTTGGCGGTCTCGACGTTCGCGTTGACATAGCGATAGGTTGTATTTGCCTGAGTATGGCCGAGGACGCGGCCAACTTCGGAAAGCGGAACATGTGCACCCACAAGCCGCGTCGCAGCCGTGTGACGCAAATCGTGAAAACGCAAGTCTTTCAAACCGGCATCGCTCCTGGCAGCAGTGAAGCTTCGTTTGACATTGTCGTTGATACCAAACACTAAGCCATTCGGATTATCGGGTGCATTGGCCTTCAACTGTTCCAGCTCTAATGCGAGTCGCGTAGTCATCGCAACCTGCCGCTCTTTCATCGTCTTGGTGTGGAACGCCTGAATATTCACTAGTCCATTTTCGAAATCCACGTCTCGCCAACGCAACGAGAAGATTTCACCCTGGCGCATGCCTGTGTCGAGCGCGCAAATCAGGATTCCCTTCAAGTGTGCGCGCTGCGGAGTGGCCCATAACCCGGCCAACTTCCGATAGCGGAATGTGAGCACCCACAAGTCGCGTTGCAGCCGTGTGGCGCAGATCGTGAAAGCGGGCTGTTATGACTGTTGAGGCATACCGTACTTCTAATGCCCCCAGTCTCAATTCGTTTCCTCATCACCTGCTGGCCTGCTCAATAAGATCAGAGGCAATCGCAGCAACCCCCTATTGAACGATCTTAAATGAGCTACCTTCCGATTTTAGCTAAGAACTCTGAGCGGGGATGTTGTAGCTTATAAACGCAGCCGTTCCACCGATTCAAGACGAATGAAAGTAAGGAGGATACAAAGATGCCGGACCGTGTGGCCAGAAAGCGTCTCAAGAAAAAAATGCTTGACCGATGGGAGAACGAGGGAGGAGCGATCGCCGCCGACACAACAACCGCGGACGATACTTGCCTGACGAACGAAGAGAAGGGCCACGGTAAGAAACCTTCTCAGCGCGATGACTCGCCGGTGAGGGCTCGCACATCTTCGACGAAGAAGCGGAAGCCCACGCGGAAATGAGTCAGGCTCAAAAGGCGGCGTGCGGAGATTGGGGCTTGGATTTGTATAAGCATCATCGAGCACCGAGGCTAACATCGGAGTTGTAAGCCGATATCTCAAGATAACAGGATGACTATCTCAGGACGCTCCTTTGAAAACTGCCGCGATTCAACTTTGTATTTCTTCGTCTTCGACTTCTGCATCCGCTTTCTTTTTCTTCCTCCGAAGACGGCTGAATATTCTCACGATCAAACCGTGAATGCGTTCCGACTCTTTCGCCAGCAGCGGCGAAGCGCTCGCCAAGATCAACACATACAGAGCGGCAAAAGGCTGCAAGACCGACATCAAACCACCGGCGATAGCAAGGTTGACGATGATGATGGAAAACTCGCCGCGTGCCAGCAAGGTGAATGACGTATTCAACGAGCCGACGGCAGACAAGTTGGCACGCCAGGCGACAATGAATCCGGCGATGATAACGCCGATGATTGAAAGAAGCGCTGCCGCTACAGCCAGCCAGGCCGCGCCACCTAAGGTGAACGGGTCGATCGACAGACCGAAGCTGAAAAAGAAGATGGCGCCGAAGAAATCGCGGAACGGCACGACGAGACGCTCCATCCGCTCGCTGTGCTCCGTTTCGCCAAGTATCAATCCAAGCAACAGGGCGCCGATAGATTCCGCAACGTGGATTGTTTCGCCCAGTCCGGCAAGCAGAAACAGACAGCCAAAAATCACGACGACGAATAGCTCATTCGATGAAATGCTAAGCAACCGGTTTAAGACCGGCGTCGCCCAGCGTCCGATTAGCATTAAGCCGACAATGAAGCCAAGAGCGATGCCGCCTGACGAAAGGACGCCGCCAACTGAGGTGGCCCCGCTGAGCACGATGCCGGAGATGAGCGAAAGATAAACTGCAAGAAAAATATCCTCGAACATGGTAATGCCCAGTACGATTTGGGTTTCGGGATTTGCCATGCGTCGGTAGTCAAAGAGGATTTTGGCGACGATGGCGCTCGACGAAACGGTCGTCAACCCGGCGATGATCAGCGCCTCGCGTAAAGGAAAACCCGCGAGATAACCGAAAGTGAATCCGAAAGTGAAATTGATGGTGACGTAGATTGTGCCTCCGACCAGGATTGAGCGCCCAGCTTTAATTAGGCGTGTGAGGTTTGCTTCCAGACCGAGATAGAACAGCAGAAACAGGACGCCCCATGCGGCCCATGAACGAGATGAGCGAGCCGGTCTCAATGAAACGGAAGTCGAAGTCACCGAACTGCGGGGCATGGGGCCCCACCGCGATTCCGATTAGGATCAGAAACGGAATATTGGACAACCCAAGTTTGTTGGCGAGAGCGATGGCGAATGCGATTAAGCCCAACGCCAAGCCGATTTCTAAGATGATGTTATCCACCAGATCACCCCGCGCTTCCTTCAACTAGCAATCGCTTTAGCGCGTTGATTGTTCGTCTGTCTCCCGCCGCTATCAACGTAGCACCTTCGTTCAGGACGGTATCGGGTTCGGGGTTAGTGCGCTTCGTCTGGTCAGGTTCAATGATCGAGACGATGGAGGCGCCCGTTAGAGTGCGAATTTGGAGGTCGCGTATTGTTCTGCCAATACATGCCGCGCCTTGTTCAAGGGTGAACCACTCCAGCACGAGATCACCTAAAATAACCTCCGCCATCGGGAGATTTCGCGGCACGTAATTCAGTCCACCGACAATCCCCGCGATTTGCCGGGCCTCGCCGTCCGAAAGCCTCAAGACCGAAGCAGCGCGATCCATGTTCGTGCGAGTGAAGTGGTACAGTTCGCGCGTCCCGTCATCGTGAATGACTATGACTAATCGATCGCCCGTCATGGTCTCGACTTGAAACTTGCGCCCGACGCCGGGAAGAAATACTTCGCTGATGGTGGTCATGATTTAGGCTCGCCTTCCTTGATAAAAATTCCCAGAAGCAATGCTGTTACGGAATCCCGACTCGTCCCTGAGCTCTCGGTTTGTGAATAACAGTCGAGGTGCGACCTTCGTATGGACAGCAGCATTTATATTACCCATCCCTCGGTACGCTTAAGCGACAAGGGGGTAGTGATCCAGTTTGCTAGTCCGCGATTCGATCGGGTGTCATGAGGTCAGTACCACCTCGCGGTAGC
>JANNON010000336.1:0-5205 GCA_031399105.1 Blastocatellia bacterium
CGGGCGCTGAGCCAGAATACCTCTGACCTTATCGCCCTGATTGAGAGCAGTGGCGCGGTCCAGTACATGAGTCCCTCCATGCGACCCCTCCTCGGCTATGACTTAGTCACGATTTAGTTCCTTGCTTATTTGTACCGATAGGTAATGCGACCGCGGGTCAGGTCATAGGGCGACATTTCCACACTTACGCGATCACCAACTAGAATGCGAATGCGATTCTTTCGCATTTTGCCTGAGATTGCCGCTAATACTACGTGCTCAGTATTGTCGAGCCTGACCTTAAAAAACGCGTTGGGCTGCTTGTCGATTATCGTGCCTTCCGCTGGAATCAAATCATCCTTAGCCAAATGTGGTTCTCCTTTAGTTAAGTGGATTAAAGGACGAAAGCTACGAGCCCTCGTCACCCTTCGGTTATTATCTGGATGCGCGGCGTGGTCTGAATGAACGCGTGAAAGCTCCGCTGCTGCGTTTCGCTGCAACCAAAGGTTTTCGCTCAGATTCACTTCTTGTCCCACCAAATCCTGGTAGTACGACACGTTCAACCGCCTGACCGGTCAGCCGCTCAATCGCTCGCATCGAAAGCTCATCGACTGGAGTAACTATTGTTATCGCGCGACCTTGATTGCCTGCTCGGCCAGTGCGCCCGATTCGGTGCACATAGTCTTCAGGTGCAGCCGGAACGTCATAGTTAATTACATGCGACACTGCATCGACATCAAGTCCGCGGGCGGCAATATCCGTTGCGACCAATACTCGAGTCTTGCCATCGCGAAAGCCACGCAGGGCTGACTCGCGTTGAGACTGTGTGCGATCAGCGTGAATGCGATTCACGCTGTGGTCACGGGCCGACAGAATGTGTGATAGACGTTCGGCGCCGCGACGAGTTCGAGTGAAAACCAGAACCCGTTCAAAACGCTCACGTTCAAGCAAATCCAACAGCAGCGCCGTCTTTGATTCCTGCGCCACCGGATAGGCCGTTTGGGTAACCATCGCGGCTGCTGTGCCGCGTTGACTAACCTCAATCAGCTTCGGTTGCTGCATTGTCGATCGGGCCAGTTTCTCTATCTCAGAGGACATCGTAGCCGAAAACAACAGCGTCTGTCTTTTCGCCGGAACCATTGAAAGCACGCGACGAATTGCCGGCAAAAATCCCATGTCCAGCATGCGATCCGCCTCATCCAGGACCAATGTTTCGACCTGAGAAAGATCCACAGAACGTCGCTCGGTTAGATCGAGAAGTCGCCCCGGAGTCGCGATGATTACTACGGCGCCGCGCTGCAAAGCTTCAATTTGTCTGGGGAGACTGGTGCCGCCAATCAAAGTCACGCTGCGGTTTGTCTTGACGGAATTAAGCTCGCGATAGTTCTTTTCAATCTGAGTCGCTAGTTCGCGCGTTGGCGCGAGTATAAGCACGCGGGCCGGTGAGCTGAAGTTACGCTTCGATGATCTTCCGCGAGTTGAGGGAGTGGCTTGCGGTTCAACCGCAGCAATCTGCTGAATAATCGGCAGAAGAAATGCGGCTGTCTTACCTGTGCCGGTTTCGGCACAGCCGATCAGATCACGGCCGCTAAGTATCACCGGAATCGCTTGTTGCTGAATCGGTGTTGGTTCGGTATATCCGAGAGACTCGCAGCTCTGCAGTTGTGCAGGCGCCAGTCCCAGTTGAGAAAAATTCATAAGTTCCTTTTGCGCATCATCCACCATTTCAGGGAGAGCGCGTGTTTTCGTAAACTGAGGGGCCTGTTCGGCCCGTTTGTTAGTTCGAGTAATCAATGTTTAAGGGGTGCTTTCGTGGCCGGCGATAATTCGTTAGAACCATCACGCGGCCACCAAGCACGGGCTCCGAAGAGCCGCTTAATGCCGAAGGATTACCAGCGCGGTTCGCGATTGCCACCACCGCCGCCGCCGTAGCCGCCGCCACCGCCGCGGTTTCCACCGCCACCGTAACCGCCGCGTCCACCGCCGCCACCGCCGTAACCACCGCGTCCACCGCCACCGCCGCCGCCACGATTCTCGCGAGGTCTGGCCTCGTTGACCGTCAAGCTGCGTCCGTTGACTTCCTTGCCATTGAACTGCGCGATTGCTGCCGCGCCTTCTTCATTGCTGGACATTTCGACGAAGCCAAAGCCGCGCGACCGACCGGTGTCGCGGTCTTCCACGACGCTCGCTGATTCGACCGTGCCCGCCTGCGCAAAAAGCTCCTGCAGATCCTGGCTGGAGGTCGAAAAAGAGAGATTTCCTACGTAAAGTTTCATTGTCATGTAGATGTACCTTTCCCCTTGAAGGGGACAAAGAGAAGCTGCGAATCGGATTGGCTTCGGTCGAACGGTAGGAGCGAAGGGCCGGTTTTCGGATGCTCAAACGAGCGGCTTCTGAAGTTGAAATCAGCCTGCTCTCGAACCATCCAAAACGCCGTCGCTTGACTCTTATTTGCGCGGGGCGCATCACCGTCGATGCGCGAGAGAAGGATTAACCGTGCGTCACTATGCACTATTCGGGCCTAAGTAGCAAGGCGAGCAAGGGTGTAAGTATTTTAGAAACGCTATTTCGGAAGAATACGAGCAGCGGGCTTGACCGGGGGAAGTCTTCCGGGATATGTGCTCAAATGAATCCCGCTCGCCGCCACACAACCAGATGATCAGCTTGGACAACGAAGGCCATTCTACTCTTGTAGACCAAGTGAACGCGTTCAAAAATTATCTTGACAGTCGGATCTGCCCGGCGTATTCTGAGCCTGTCTTGAACGTGTTCAAAACTCTTTTTAGGAGGCGCATCATGACAGTAGCAATCACCACCTACCTGATTTACCTGGCAATCAGCATCAGTCTGACTGTGTGGGTAGCGCGGACGCTGCACAAGAACGGACGGGTCTTCCTGGTGGACGTGTTCCACGGAAATGAGGCCTTGGCAGACTCGGTTAATCACCTGCTTGTAGTCGGCTTTTACCTGATCAATTTCGGGTACGTCAGTCTGGCCCTGAAGCTGGGCTACGAAGTGACTTCGGCTCAAGAGGGAATTGAGGCTCTGTCGGTTAAGGTCGGGATGGTGCTCATCGTTCTGGGCGGCATGCATTTCTTCAACCTGTTCATTTTTAGCCGGATGCGCAGGCGCGCAAGTTTGCAGCATAGTCCGCCGCCAGTTTCTCCCGATGCATTCACCGCAGTTCACCAGGGAGCGTAATCATGGCCTCGCTGACTGTCCTTTACGATCCCGATTGCGGATTATGCCGCCGCGCCCACGAGTGGTTGACGCCGCAGCCAAAGCTGGTGGAACTGGAATTCGTCCCCATCAAATCCGACGGGGCGCGGCAGAGGTTTCCCCAACTGAATCACGACATCACTGCGAAGGACCTAACGGTGATCAGCGATGAGGGGGCCGTCTACTTTGGTCCCAAGGCCTGGCTGATGGTGTTGTGGTCGCTTTGCCAGTACCGCGAGTGGTCATATCGACTGTCGTCTCCGGAACTGTTACCCACCACGCGCCGTGTCGTCTCAGTAATTTCGCAGCATCGATATCAAATCGGACGAGTAGCCGGGATGCGGGGGTAACCAATGCATCGAGTTGGAAGAAAAGTAGCCACCGATAAGGGCGGACAAACGAAAACGCGGATTCTCGAAACTGCGCTGGAGATGTTTCAGCAGCGCGGTTACGAACAGACCACGATGCGGGCAATCGCGGAAGGTGCGGGCGTTTCGTTAGGGAATGCCTACTACTACTTTCACTCCAAGGAACAGCTCATTCAGGCGTTCTATCACCGCACCCATGAAGAGCACGTGAGCGCCACGCACTCTGCACTGGCGGAAGAAAGCGACTTGAAGGCACGCTTGCTGGAGGTGCTTCGTCTTAAGATCTCAACTCTTGAGCCGTATCACGAATTTGCGGGCGTGCTTTTCAAGACCGCGGCTGATCCGCACAGTCCTCTCAACCCATTTTCGGAAGAGTCTGATCCTGTAAGGCAGGAGAGCATTCAACTCTTTCAGCAAATTGTTGAGGGGTCGAAGACGAGTATTCCGGCCGATCTAAAAGCCGAACTCCCATACCTGCTCTGGGTTTATCACATGGGGATTATTCTGTTTTGGATCCACGATTCGTCACCGAAACATAAACGCACCTACCGTTTGATCGATCACACCGTAGATCTCGTCTCACGGCTTATCGGGTTGGGCAGCAATCCTCTCATGAGTCCCCTGCGAAAACGCGCATTGCGTCTGGTCGCAGATGTGCGAGATGTGGCAGGCGAAGATCTTATCGATGACGAACCCGAAGACGAAGGCGTCGAGGCAGCTGAAGAAGACGCGACGAGTGAGCCGACTGCTTGAAAGGACAATAAGATGAGAATAGCCATAACCGGTGGCACTGGCTTTATCGGCGCCCACCTGGCAAAGCGACTGACTGCTGAAGGACACGAGCTTGTACTATTGGGACGAGGTGTTCGCACTCCCTCTGAAATCGGTGACGCTAGTCTCGAGAAGTTTGTGAAGTGCGACCTCTCGGACGTAAAGGTCCTGGCTGAAGCCTTCGCTGGTTGCGAAGCGGTTGCGCATTGTGCGGGTATTAACCGCGAGTTGGGTGGGCAGACCTATGCGAAAGTTCATGTGACAGCCACTGCGAACTTCGTGGGGGCGGCGCGACAGGCGGGCGTTAAGAGGATGGTGCTGATGAGTTTCCTACGGGCTCGTCCCAATTGTGGTTCGGCTTATCACGAGTCTAAGTGGGCCGCTGAAGAGATCGTCCGCACCTCGGGACTCAGATTTACGGTGCTCAAAGCTGGAATGGTTTACGGGCGAGGCGATCACATGTTGGACCATCTCAGTCACGCACTCCACACTTTTCCGGTGTTTGCTAAGGTAGGATTCGAAGAGAAGCCGATCAGGCCGCTGGCAGGTGACGATCTCATCGCCGTCTTGCGCGTAGCCCTCTTGACTGATCGCTTGTCCGGCAAAACTCTCGCAATAACGGGAGCTGAAGAGCTCAGTGTAAGCGAGGCCGTGCGTCGCGTGGCGCGAGTGACAGGGAAGAGCGTGACAATGATCGGGGCTCCAGTCTGGTTTCACAATCTGATGGCCCGATTCTGGGAGCTCACGATGAAGACTCCGCTCGTTGCTCGAGCCCAAGTACGAATTTTGACGGAAGGTGTTGTGGAGCCGGCGCTTCCCTGTGATTCACTGCCCTATGATCTTAAGCCAGTCCGAACCTTTAGCGACG
>JANNON010000344.1:0-6869 GCA_031399105.1 Blastocatellia bacterium
CATCACCAATGGGAACGAGTTGGTTTTTCGGATAGCCATCAAACCAACTTCGTCAACTCCAAAAGAGCAACAAACGCTGAACCTGGAAAGTGGAGCGATAGAATCTTTTTCAGTGAAAGGTCGCCATGACCTCTGTATCGCTTTGAGGGTGCCGGTAGTACTGGAAGCTGTTACTGCTTTTGTGCTTGCTGATCTGATGTTGCTTGAGCAGAGAATTAACAGGGTGCTGTAGGTGAGCTATCGGCAATCAGCTATGGGCTATCGGCTTCCAATATTACTAATTATCGATTATTCATTGCCTCCTTCCCTTTGTCCTTCAGAAGGTTGAAAACTGTATTTGATATGATTTGACGTTGGCTGTTTCCCAGGCAGCGATTTCGATTGGGTTGGTGTTACTAGAACATGGACCGGGATAGTTCTCTTAGAGGTAGTGATGCAGTTTGAGGTCTTAGATGAATGCGGCGTTAAGGTCATTAGCACCTCGCGGTAGCGGGTGTGGCGCACCAACGCGTTCTTCGGGATTTTATGCTCGATTGAACACGACGCCCCAGCCGCTACCGCGAGGTGGTACTGACCTCATGACACCCGATCGAATCGCGAACGAGCAAACTGCATCCCTACCCTCTTAGCGAGTCAACTAGTCTTTGCGGCAGTTTCCGACGATAATATGAAGGCGAAAGACACCGTGGACTAAAGCAGCGTCAAATGATAATCGGCTACCTCACAGTCGATCAACAACGTCAGAATTCGCCGCACTGAAGAGCGCTGGGATCACATCGTCGATTCGCATCCAGACTTAGCCTCGTATCAAGGTCTCGTACTTGATGCCGTCGAAGAGCCTGACTATATTTGAAAGGCAAACGGGGAACACACGCAGCCGTGGCCTATTTGGGGCGTGAAGCTTTTCTTCACGTGTTCTATGTCGAGAAGACTCGATCTGATGGTTTTATCCTGACGGCTCGCATCGCAAAGCAACTGGATAAGGCAAGAATCGTATGGCGCAAAGACGACCTGAGAACCTAGATATCCCAAGTGACGCGGATTTGCTTGCCGCTGCGCGACGACGGGCGACGTTCCCAGAAGGAGATGTCTGGCTTGACTATCAGCCCGATGTGGACACGCTTTATGTGCGGCTAAAAAAAGAGACTCGACCAACTCGCAGCGAGAGTGATCTTGATAACATGCTTGTGTTTGATTATGAGGGAGATCAATTTGTAGGTATTGAGATCATGGACATTTACGGTCTCCTGGAGCACGCCAACCCTAAGTAGTTGACAGCTAATTTCGGAATCAGCAGACGGGTCGCCGGCAGATATTGACGGCGACATCTTTTTACCTCGACTTATACCAATGCACCTCGTCGGCAAATCCATCCCACGCAAAGAAGGCCGGAAGAAGGTCACGGGTGCGGCAATCTACATCGATGACCTGACCTTCCCCGATATGCTTCACGGCGTGACAGTCCGCAATCCGGCCGTGCGTGGTGAAATAAAGAACATCAGCTTTGGCGGCGATGTTCCGTGGGATGAGATCACGACAGTTACCGCAAAAGATATCCCCGGCGAAAACTACGTTGCCCTGATCTTGAATGATCAGCCTTACCTTGCCGACGGCAAAGTAAATCATCCGGAAGAGCCAATCCTCCTGCTGGCCCATCCCGACAAATATATGGCTGAGAAAGCCCGCCAGAACGTCACTGTTGAGATTGAGGAACAGCCCGCCGTCTTAACTTTGCAAGAGTCGATCAACCAGAAAGAGATCGTGTGGGGCCAAGACAATATTTTCAAATCATTCCGGGTCGACAAAGGGAACGTCGATGAAGTTTGGTCGCAAGCGGATTTTGTGATCGAAGGCGAGTACGAAACCGGAGCGCAGGAACAGCTCTACATAGAAAACAACGGCTGCATCGCGATTGCCAACCTCGAGGACGGCGTCACCGTTTGGGGCTCGATGCAATGCCCTTATTACGTTCATAAATCACTGGTGAAGCTTTTTAATTTGCCGGACGAGAAAGTACGCGTCATTCAAACTGAAACGGGCGGAGGCTTCGGAGGTAAAGAGGAGTATCCATCGCTCATAGCCGGACACGCGGCGTTGCTTGCCTGGAAATCCGGCCGGCCCGTGAAGATTGTTTATGACCGCGCCGAGGATATGGTCGCGACGACAAAGCGGCATCCTTCTAAAACCAAACATCGCACGGCAGTCAGCAAAGATGGCAAGCTCCTCGCGATGGCGATCGATTTTGATATCGACGGCGGCGCGTACTGCACGCTTTCGCCGGTAGTACTTTCGCGCGGAACAATCCACGCCGCTGGCCCCTATTTCTGTCCGAACGTAAGAATCAAAAGCCGCGCGCTGGCCACTAACATGCCGCCGCATGGAGCGTTTCGCGGCTTCGGAGCGCCGCAAAGCATCTTTGCGCTCGAGCGCCAGATGGACAAAGTTGCCCGTTCGATAGGGTTAAGTCCTGACGAGTTTCGCCGTCGTAACTTTATTCAAACCGGGCAGACCACCGCCACGAATCAAACAATCCACGAACCGGTAGACTTGAACCACTTGCTTGACCGCGCGTTCGAACTCACCAGTTATCACGAGAAGCGCACGCAGTTTGCGAACTCGAATCCGACTTCAAACAAGAAGAAAGGAATTGGGTTCGCGACCTTTATGCACGGAGCAGGATTCACCGGATCCGGCGAGGTCTACCTGCAATCAGTTGTCGGCGCCGAGGCAACGCGCGAAGGCCGAGTGCGCATTCTTGCCGCCAGCACCGAGATCGGTCAGGGGACGAACACAATCTTCGCGCAGATCGCGGCGGAGGCTCTCAATATCGATTTCGATCTGATCGAAGTCTCGCAGCCTGACACGCGCGAGGTTCCCAACAGCGGACCGACCGTCGCCTCGCGTACGTGCATGGTCGTTGGCAAGCTGGTTGAATCCGCCGTACTGGGTGTGAAGCAGACATTGGTTGGAAGTGGACTCTTAAATGAGAAATACTCGCAGGCCGAATTTGAGAACGCGTGTCGCGATTATCTTGAGAAGTTTGGTCCACTTAAATCATTCAGCCAGTATCAACCGCCGCCGAACGTGCTTTGGGATGACCAGAAGTATCAGGGCGATGCATACGGCGCTTACGCATGGGCTGTTTACGTAGCCGAAGTCACGGTTGACATGCTCACGTACGAAGCCCGTGTCGATGATTTTGTAGCGTTGCAGGAAGTGGGCCGAGTTATTAATCCGGTGCTGGCGGGCGGACAGATCGAAGGCGGCGTGGCCCAGGGGATAGGGTTTACCTTGTTCGAGAATGTCGTTTGGCAGAATGGTCGCATGGCAAATAACCAGATGACGAACTACATTATGCCGACAGCAGCGGACATCCCGCCGATTCGGATTCACTTTGAAGAAACGCCGTATCCGTACGGGCCCGGTGGCGCGAAAGGCATCGGCGAGTTGCCAATGGATGGACCGGCGCCGGCGATATTGAATGCGATTGAGAACGCGACCGGGATTAGTGTTAATCACATTCCGCTGATGCCGGAGTCGTTGATGGACGAACTGGAGTTGGCGGTTTCGATTGGGAGTAACGAGGGATCGTAAAATTAGGGCCGCGGATTTACGCGGATGAAACGGATTAGAGAACAATTTAGGGTTCATTGTGTTATTCCGATCCGTTTCATCCGCGTGAATCCGCGGCTAATAAACTCTCTTCGGCCAGTGCTGCAAGCAAAGACCAATGAAAACGGAGCCAGGAAAAGTCGAACTGAAGTGCATCGTCAACGGCGAAGAGCGACGGTTCCAGGCTCACGCGATGGATCGATTGCTCGATGTCTTGCGCGAACAGATGCAACTCACCGGGACTAAGGAAGGCTGCGGAGAAGGCGAGTGTGGCGCCTGCAGCGTCCTGATCGATGGGGAGATTGTGAACAGTTGTTTGGTTCCCGCGGCGCAGGTCGCAGGCGTATCGATCAGAACCATCGAAGGTGTCGCAAACGAAGATCAGCTCCACCGAGTTCAGCAGGCCTTTATCGATTATGGCGGAGCGCAGTGCGGCATCTGCACGCCGGGCATGGTTTTGGCGGCGGTGAGTCTGCTCGAACGTAATCCTAATCCCAGCGAAGCTGACATTCGCACCAGCTTGGCCGGCAATCTGTGTCGCTGCACGGGATACATCAGGATTTTTGAGTCGGTGGTGCGAGCAACGCAAAAACAGAAGAATAAGGAATCTTAACCGGGTGACTTCTGACTTCTGAATTCTGTATTCTGATTTCTGTATTCTGTCCTTCGCTCTTCCCCATGCGCTCCTACATTCCAGACTATCAACTCGTAACGCCGTCCGACTTGAGTGACGCGCTGGCTTTGCTTGCACATGAGCCGAACGTGTGGCGTCCGTTTGCTGGCGGGACCGATCTGATGGTTATGTTGGAAGCTGGAAAGTTGGCGCACAAGCATTACCTTAATATCTGGAACCTGGCCGAGCTGCGAGGGATCTCGGTGACTGACGCAGAAGTGAGCATCGGCGCGCTCACTACCTACACGGAAATTCAGGCTGATCAAACTCTCCGCCAGGAATTCCCGATGCTTTGCCTCGCCGCAGCCGAGACCGGTGGCTTGGCGATCCAGAATCGAGGAACAATTGGTGGCAACATCGCTAACGCGTCGCCCGCAGCCGACTCGCCGCCGGCATTACTCGCGTACGGAGCCGAACTCGAACTGGTCTCCGCGAGCGGCTCACGTCGAGTTTCCTACGAGGGTTTTCATACTGGCTACAAGCAAATGCAGATGCGATCGGATGAGTTGCTGGCGCGAGTGCTCCTATCACGAAAGGGCGACTCGCTAACTCATTACTATCGAAAAGTCGGAACCAGGAAAGCACAGGCGATTTCAAAGGTTTGCTTTGCGGCGGTCGCTAAGCTGGATGCGGGAAAGATTGCACATATCCGGATCGCGCTCGGCAGCGTCGCGCCTGTTCCCTTGCGCTGTGTGAAGACTGAGTCATCGTTGCTTGGCAAAAGCGTGAACGAGGAAACTATTGCTGAAGCTCGTTCGAATCTCGCAGCTGAAATCTCCCCGATCAGTGATATTCGTTCTACGCGAGATTATCGCTTGCGCGTATCGTTGAACCTGCTGGAGGACTTCCTCGTCGGGAGTCGCTAAAACGCAGCATCAGCATGCGCCTCGAAAAAAAACCAGCCGGCTCTTCTCTGGGAGCGCGGGCGGCCCCGCCCGCTAACGTTGAACGGCACGTAGGTCGAGTTGCAGAATCCACTTTATCCTGATTCGTGGCGCAACTCTGCGGGCGGGGCCGCCCGCGCTCCCAGTTATTAGTTGAATGATGAATGAACAGCGCTTAAGCTGCGGTGACTTATAGCCATTACGATCCCCAATCTCGGAGCAAATTCCAATGACAAACAACCCCCAGGTTTCATTCAATCGCGCTGCCGTTAGGCCCATGGAGTGTTTGAAGACAGGCTGGGCCCTAATCAAGCCGCAGTACTGGCTCTTCTTCGGCATCACGGCGGTTGGGATGTTGATCGCCAGCCTCGTGCCGTTTGGAATCCTGATGGGCCCAATGATGTGTGGCATCTATCTCGCCTTCTTCCAGGCACGCCGCAATCAGCCCATCGAGTTTGGAATAGTATTCAAAGGCTTTGACTATTTTGGCCAGAGCTTGATTGCCTCGTTGATTCACATCGTGCCGATCCTCATAGTTGTCGTGCCGACATACATAATTTTTTACGCAGCTTTGATCATGATGTCGACTAGCGGCAGCCAGGACCCGTCAACTATGCTGGTCTTGATGGGCGTCTTCGGATTGGTCTGGCTACTCATCTTTATTCTGATACTGGTGGTCTCGGTGCTCTTCACTTTCAGTTACCCATTGATCGTCGATCGTGGTTTATCAGGCGTCGACGCCGTAAAGCTCAGCGCCAAAGCGGCCATGGCAAACTTTGGTCGCCTACTTGGCTTGTACGTGATTAACGCTGGGCTCACCCTCGTTGGAATCCTGTTTTGTTACGTCGGGGCCTTCTTTGTCTTGCCAATCACTATTGCCGGATTGGCCATGGCCTATGAGCAGGTGTTTGGATTGGGTGAACCAGCCTCTAACCTTCCCCCGCCGCCACCAAGTTTTTAAGATGCCCGGAACGTCGATCATTCGTGGACCACGCGTCGTGCTGTCCAGCAGTTCAGTTGCAGCTGCGTCGATTCACATCGAAAGCGGTCGCATTTCAAAGATTGGTGCGTTCAGCGATGTGCCGTCCGATTGCGAGCTGATTGAGGCAGGTGAAGATACGGTAGTGATGCCGGGACTCGTCGATACTCACGTTCATATCAACGAGCCCGGGCGAACGGAATGGGAAGGTTTTGCAACCGCAACCCGAGCGGCCGCGGCGGGTGGTGTGACGACCTTGATCGACATGCCGTTGAATTCGATCCCACCGACAACCACGCGCGCTGGATTTCAAGAAAAGCTTGCCGCCGCCACTGGCCAGTGTCACGTCGATGTTGGTTTTTGGGGCGGTGTAGTACCCGGAAACACCAGTGAGCTTGCAGCGCTCAGTGCCGCAGGTGTGGTTGGTTTTAAATGTTTCCTAATCCATTCAGGCGTTGATGAGTTTCCGAATGTTGAGGAAAGCGAACTTCGAGCAGCAATGCCTGAGTTGCAGCGACTGGGATCCGTCCTGATCGTTCACGCTGAAGTGCCGGGGCCAATAAGTAGGACAGGCATTCCTGCCTGTCACACTGGTGTCAGTGATGAGTTGCAGACAGACAAGAGTGTCTGTCCTACTGAGTACCATACTTTCCTCCGTTCACGACCTCGCGAATCTGAAAACGAAGCCGTCGATCTGATGATTCGACTAAGTCGCGAGTTT
>JANNON010000345.1:0-12268 GCA_031399105.1 Blastocatellia bacterium
GCTGTTCTTTGCGAGCGGTCATTACCGCAATGGGATCTTGTTGGCGCCGATTACAGGGGACTTGATTGCGGACGCGATCGTGAGCGAGTCTGTTTCGCCGCTGATTCAACCCTTTGTTCCCGGAAGATTTGCGAGAGTCCAAGTCAAAGAACATCCACAGATTACACAGATGGGATGAGACATGAAAGACTGAGTTGAGACCTAATGAATCTGTGGAATCTGTGTAATCTTTGGATAGCTTTTTAACTTAGATACTGATGAGGTTCTTTCTTCTAAAAACAATCGCTTTGGTTACGGCCTCGCTCTTCGCGAGTTGTCACTTTGCGTTGGCCCAAACGCCGTCAGCCACTCCAGCACCAGCATCCGCCGCCGCTGCCGAGACTCGTTCCGCTCAAGCTCTCTATCAGGAAGCGAATGGCTACCTTCACCGTCGCTATAGTGAATTCAATAAACAGAAGCTGCCGTTCAACGCGCAACTGGAAGAGCAAACAAAACAGCAGCAGAGGAGTCTGGCCGCAGCCAATGCCGCGATTCTCGAGTCGCGCACGCCTTCGACTGCTGAGGATTTGTATTACCTGGGCATGCTTTACCACCTGGGTTTCAATTCAGATAAAGCTTACGCAGTAATGCAGAGGTTATTGAAAATTGAAAGCACCGGCCCGCGGGCTCAGGAGGGGCGTGCGGTTTTAGTGGTCCACTCGCTTCACCTCGATCATTTTTTTGAAGCCGAAGCTGCTGCGGAAGCGTATGCGAAAGCCGAACCTCTTAATACAGCGGAACACTACGGCATGCACACGCTGCTTACTGACTATGCTCACAAAGCAAAGAACTACGAACGCATGGCTTTTCATGCGAAGGCGATGTGGGAGATTGCAAAGCGTGCGGGGCAGAAGAACGAGGTAGAGGGCTTCAAACGCGACGAATGGCTCTTTAAAGCCGCGTCGTTTGTGGCCGAAGCGCAAGTCAAACAAAGCGACAGAAAAGCAGCGATCGCTACGATGGACGAGCTGCGTCGCCTCGCCGTCAGCTTGCCATCAGGCAATCTCTACAAGATGGCGAGGCTCAGAATGTCCATGCTTGATCCCGCCGGGTGGTTGGACAAACAGCTTGAAGATGAAGCTGGCGCAAATGCTCCAGCACCCGAATTGGATAAGGCGGAGTGGATTGGACGCGAGCCAACAACGCTGGCAAAACTTCAGGGGGAGGTTGTATTGCTGGATTTCTGGGCTCCGTGGTGTGGCCCCTGCCGCGTCACGTTTCCCCGGCTTCAGGACTGGCATGAAACCTATGGGAGCAAGGGGTTGGTGATACTCGGTCTGACCACTTACTATGGACATGGAGATGGCAAGCAACTAACGCCGCCCCAAGAGCTCGCTTATCTGCGTGAGTTTAAGACTAAGAATCGCTTGCCATACGGCTTTGTAGTTACTGAATCCGGAGTCAACGACGAGAACTATGGAGTCGTTTCAATTCCCATGTCGTTTCTAATCGATCGGCGCGGTAATCTGCGATTCATCAGCATTGGCGCAAGTGAACCGGAACTGGCGGCGCTCGGCAAGATGATTAAGAAACTTATCGATGAGCCAGGACCAAAGCAGGACGTGCAGACTGCCGGAGATGGAGTGAAGTAGTAGATGGAAGGTTCAAATATCACAATCGGAATTGCGTTTCTCGCTGGGATACTTTCGTTTCTGTCGCCGTGCGTGCTGCCGCTGGTTCCCGGTTACATCTCGCTGATGTCGGGCGTTAGCATTGATAACCTCAAGGAGGGCGGATCGAGCGCGAATACTCGGGGCGCAGTAATCATCAACTCGCTGGCCTTTAACGCGGGGCTGTCGATCATTTTTCTGTCGTTGGGTGCAACTGCGGGATTAGTCGGAACTGCGATTCTCAGCAATTCGTGGGTAAGAATTGCCGGCGGTTTGATCATCATCGCGTTCGGACTGCAACTGATCGGCTTACTGAAGATTGCGACGCTCTACAAAGACACGCGGTTTTTTTCTGATGACAAGCGGCGCGGTCCGTTGGGTTCACTTACGCTCGGTCTGGCATTCGCGGCCGGTTGGACCCCCTGCATCGGTCCGATCCTTGGGGGCATCATCGGTCTAGCCGCAACGAGCGGCGGTTGGCGCAGTGGTCTTTTGCTTTCTGCTTTTTATTCGGCCGGTCTGGCCGTGCCTTTCATGTTGACAGGCTTGGGCATCAACCAGTTCTTGTCGTTCTATTCGAAGTTCCGCCGGCACCTGCACAAAGTCGAGGTAGTTTCGGGTGTGATTTTGATCGCGGTTGGGCTTTTGGTGGCAAGTGGTTACTCGACGCTGCTGGCCAGTTCGCAACTTGCGGCGATTCTTCCTAACGCAGAGAGTTGGATCAAAGTAAACCCGGCGGGAGTTCCGGTTGGGAACCCTGGACCGGTGATACCCAGAAATTACGAAGCCATGCCCCAGGTGCAGTTTCAAACGCTCGAGGGGAAATCCTTCAGAGTTGATGAACTCCGTGGCAACGTTGTGTTGCTGAATTTCTGGGCGACGTGGTGCATTCCTTGCCGCGACGAGATCCCGATTCTAAATGCGATGCAACAGGAGTTGGCTGCGAAGGGCCTCAAGATCGTTGGGGCATCTTTGGAAGACACTTCGGAAGGCATTCTCGAGTATCAAAAAGACGTCGCGAAGTTTGAGTATGCAGTTGTTACCGGTGGCAGCGATGCACAGTCAAAGTTTGGAGGGACGCCGCTACCGACGACTTATCTGATCGATCGCGAGGGTCGCATTCGGCAGAAGATTATCGGCGCACGTGATCGCGCCGGTTGGGAAGCTGCGGTGAGACCGTTGCTGGAAGAAGCGCCGGCGACGGCGCAAAAGTAGGACGGTTGGTCCGTTGTCAGTTGTTCTTCTTCCAGCGTTGAATGTTTCTTGCAATCTCCTGAGAAACCCAGCACATCTGACATCTGACATCTGACATCTGACATCTGACATCGCTTTTAATCGAACGGAGTAACGCTATGCGGAAAGTTTTTCTGAGCCTCGCTCTCTCACTGCTTGCCCTTCCGGCGAGCCTCATTGCGCAAGGCGGCCACGAGTATGCGCCACTCGAAGAAAAGACAGTCAACTACAAAAACTGGACGCTCCCCAGTCTTAAGGATGATAAGCCCGTCAATCTGCGCACCCTCGCTCAGGGAAAGAAACTCGTGATGGTTGTTTACTTCGCACCCTGGTGCGGCAACTGGAAGCATGAGGCGCCAGTCGCCACGAGGTTGTACGAGAAGTACAAAGGCCAGGGCTTTGAAGTTATCGGGGTAGGTGAATACGCATCGCGCGCCGACGTCAAAGCCTTCTTCGGGGAAGCAGGTCCGCCATTTCCTGTGGTGATAGAGTCTGAAACGCGCGAAGATCGCGACAAGACGGCGCACTATGGTTATCGTCAGGCAACCGGCGACAGCCGGCGCTGGGGTTCACCCTGGAACATTTTTCTGGACCCGGCGAAATTGACGAAGGAAGGCGACGTGCTGACGGAGAAAGCGATGGTCGTTAATGGCGAGTTGATCGAAGCCGATATCGACAAGTACATCGGTGAGCAATTGAGTGTGCCTGCCCCAGCAGCAACACGCGCACAGAATTAGAACCTCAACTGCATTGTTGGGGCGGCACTCCGTGGCCGCCCCTCTTTTCGAGAACTTCCTCTTAAGAATACTTTTTACACGAAAGTTTTGTGATCGCCGTCGGGCAACTCAGCAAACGAGGGTTGCCCACGGAGGGACACCCCTACAAACTGCGGCGCCTTAGTCTTACCTTCACGGTTTTCCCTTTTGCAGTTTCGATTGCTAAGATTGCCAGCTTTCTTTCAGCTTGATTTTGCACAGATGGGATCTAATGAAACTTCGCATTTGCTATCACGGTCATTGTTTTGACGGCGTCGCCTCCGCCGCCACCTTTACTCGTTTCTACAAAGAGCGCATTCAGCGGGGCGCCGAAGTGTCCTACGCCGGGCTGCTGCATCGGCCGGGGAATCTGTTCGATCTGAATCTGCTTGATGGCGACGAGAACGCCATCGTGGATTTCAAGTACGCGGCTACCGAGAAGTTAACGTGGTGGTTCGATCATCACGAATCGGCGTTTCTGACGCCGGCGGATGAGGCACACTTTCGCGCGGATACCTCAGGAAGAAAGTTTCTCGATTTCACGCGCAAGTCGTGCACGGAGTTCATCGCTGATGTTGCCGCCACGCAGTTTGGTTTCGACTCGGGCCCGTTGATTTCACTCGTGCATTGGGCCCACATCATTGATGGAGCGCTGTATGAATCGCCGGCACAGTGCGTGGAGTTGAAAGAACCCGCGTTGCAGCTAATGCAAGTGATTGAAGGTGATCCTGACGAGAACTTCATCGAGCAGATAATCCGTGAGCTGGCAATCAAACCTTTAGAGGAAGTGGCGACCAGCGACGAGGTTCAGCGGCGTTTCAAACCAATTCTCGAGTTGCACCGCGAAACTTTGGAAGCGATAAAGCGAAAGGCCAGGTTCGAAAAGCACGTCGTGCAGTTTGATCTAGTTGACGAAGGCTATGAAGGCTTCAACAAGTTCATCCCTTACTACTTGCACCCGGAAACCACCTACTCTGTGGCGCTGACGCGCGGAGCTCAGCGCACAAAGATCTCGGTGGGTTCGAATCCGTGGGCGCCAAAACCGCGGACGCACAACATCGCCAAAATCTGTGAACGATTTGGTGGTGGCGGTCATGCAGTTGTCGGTGCGATCTCACTGCGGCCTGATGAGGTTGAGAGAGGCCGGCTGATCATGAAAGAGATCATAGCCGAGCTTTCCAGCTGACATTCGGCCCGCACACAAAAGTATTCCGGAACAAACCAACGCGCAGAGACTCTAAGCAAGTACGCTGAATTGCGGGACTATGCGACTGCTCAATCTCTCTCTCCTGTGTCTCATCAGTTGTTGCCTGAGTTCGTGTGCCACGAGCGAGGGCGGTCCACGCGGCGCCAGACAGAACTCTTCAAACTCGAGATCGAACCAACCAGCCATCGCCAAGCGCAACGAATTTCCAGTTATCCATGTCTTTGTCGCGCTGTGTGACAACATCAACCAGGGAATTGTGCCCGTCTCGGCATCACTCGGAAACGGAGACAATCCCTCCACCAATCTTTATTGGGGCGCAGCCTTTGGCGTGAAGACGTTCTTCAAGAAGAGTCGCGACTGGGAGCTTGTGTCGGAGATTAAGAACCCGCGTGCCGGAATTCTCGAAAGACTTATTTTTCGACACCGAACGCAGCGAGTGTTTCTCGTTGCGGACGCCTATCAGGGTAAAGAGATCAAGCAGACCACAATCGACTTTCTCGAAGCGGCGGCTGGCAAGCCCGGTGAGGAAATCAGCGTCAGCGCACATGGCAGTACAACGAAATTTCACACTGCCGGTAGCGCCGATCTTTTAGCCTACATCGGTCACGACGGTTTGATGGATTTTCAACTTGCTGCTGGTCCGAGCAAACGTGACGACCGCGAACGCGATGCGATTATTCTCGCTTGTGCCAGCCAGCAATACTTTGCTTCGGTGCTGAAAGACACCGGGGCGTCGCCGCTGGTTTGGACTACGAATCTGATGGCGCCCGAAGCGTATGTGCTGTCGGCCGCACTCGATGGCTGGATTCGGAAAGAGACGGACGAGCAGATTCGCGCACGCGCGGCAAAGGCCTATCCCAGTTATCAGAACTGCGGTTTGAAGGCGGCGAACAAATTATTTGTGACCGGTTGGTGAGTCGCCGTCAGACAGCAAACAGCCAGAGGTTTGCTGTTTGCTCCAGCAGCGGCTGAGCCGTCTGATGTGCGGAAGGTCTCTGACCTTTCCGTCGCGCTCCTGATGAAACTGGGGCTGCGCCCAGACGGGAATTAAACTAGCAAGCTTAAGGGCACAGCCCCAAAATTCTTCCAAGCTTGCCGGAAGGTCAGAGACCTTCCGCACATCAGACGGCTCAGCCGCACCCAAACGAGCACGCCCCGCTCTGGCTGTTCGCTGTTCGCTGTCTGCTATCTACTCATTTCGCCATTAGCGCTTCAATTTCACCGGCATCTTTCGGGACCTTATTCGTCAGCACGCGCGGTCCGTTTGACGTACACAGCACATCGTCCTCAATCCGCACTCCAATTCCCAGATACTGTTCCGGAACGTCTTTCGAATCCGGCGAGATGTAAAGGCCCGGCTCAACCGTCATTACCACGCCCGGTTCCAATGCCCGGGATTCTTGGTCGTAGTAGTAACGCCCAACGTCGTGCACGTCTATTCCCAGCATGTGACCAAGGCCGTGCATGTAGAACTGCTTATACTTCTCAGTTTTAATCAACTCTTCGGGTTCGCCCTGCAACAGACCCAACCGCACCATACCGGCAGTCAAGACTTCAACTGAATGTTGCTTCAATTGATCGTGAGTCACGCCCGGTTTGACCATCTCGACACATGAGGTTTGTGCTTCCAATACCAGGTCGTAGATCTCGCGCTGAGCCTTGCTGAACTTCCCATTAATCGGATACGTCCGCGTGATGTCCGAAGCATAGCCCTTGTACTCAGCGCCGGCGTCAACCAGCAACAAATCGCCGTCCCGGAGATCGCCGTCGTTGCTGATGTAGTGCAGCACGGTCGCATTTGCTCCCGCGCCGACAATTGAAGTGTAGGCAGGGGCGGCGGCGCCCTCGCGTCGAAAGATCTGTTCGATCAACGCCTCTACCTGATACTCCTTCATACCCGCTCGCACTGACTTCATCGCTTCGACATGGGCCTGGGCTGCGATGTCCGCGGCCCGCTGCATCAGTTCGATCTCGGCTTCACTCTTCAGCACTCGCATCTCGTGAACGATCGTGGCGGGATCGATGATGGTGGTTGGCGGATGAATTGGTTTGCGGTTGATCGCACGCATGCGGGCAATCTGCCGGATGATCATATCGTCGAGATCTGGATTTACACCCAGACGGTAATAGAGCGTTGGTGCACCGTCGAGGATCTCTTCCAGTTTTTCGGCGAACGTTGCGACCGGCAACGCTTCGTTGGCGCCGTACTCACTTTTTGCTCCTTCGATACCGGCGCGCTTCCCGTCCCAAATCTCGCGTTCTGGATCGCGCGGTCGCAGGAACATCGTGTACTTCTGATCTCGCGTTGGGGCCAGGACGGCTATCGCTTCCGGCTCTTCGAACCCTGTCAGGTAGAGGAAATCAGAATCCTGGCGAAAACGGTACTGAGTGTCATTCGATCGAGTGGCTTCGCGTGCGCTGGGGATAATAGCGATGGCCTTGGGCTCCATGCGGCGCATGAATTCCGCAAGTTGGGGTCGGATCATTGAGCTGCTCCTTCAGATTAGGACCGGATGAAATTGATTTAGCAGCATTGTACCTGAGCGGTCGCGGGGTGTGGAAACCGAGGACACAAGGGTGTGGGGTGTAGGGGAAGGGTGTAGGGTGTAGAAGAAAACGCGATGTGACTCGACGCAGATCTCAAATCTCAAATATCTCAAATCTCAGATCTCAAATTATCTCAAATCTCAAATCTCAAATCTCAGATCTCAGATCCCACACCCCACACCCTTCCCCCTACACCCTTCCCCCCACACCCTTCCCCCTACACCCGTCCCTCCTGGCCGCTTGCCTCGCTTTGTTGGATAATCGCCCCACATGCAGGTTCTCGAAAAAGCAGCAACGCGTGAAGTCATCTCCTACGATCCGGCGACCGGTGAAGAGATTGGTCGCGCCCCATTCGCAACTGTGGCGGATGTTGAGCGGGCGGTGCAGCTCGCACGCTATGCACAGTCCGGTTGGGCCAAACTTTCCTTTCGCGACCGTGGTCGAATTGTTCTAAAAGCTCGAGAACTCTTGCTGGCGGAAATGGAGGAAGTGGCCCGCCTGATCTCACGCGAAAGCGGGAAGCCCGTTTCCGAAGCCGTCTCTATGGAGGTGGCGCCTACGCTCGATGCGATGCATTACTTCGCGACCGCAACCGCCAGTCTGCTGCGCGCGCAGAAAATCGATATCGGACAGTACGGCTTGATGGGCCGCTCGTCCAGCATTCTTTACAAACCCCTAGGTGTAATCGGAATCATCTCTCCATGGAACTTCCCGCTCGCGACGCCCGCGCAGGAAGTCGTCATGGCCTTAATGTCTGGTAATGCGGTGGTGCTCAAACCGAGCGAGCTGACCCCATTAATTGCGCTGAAGATTGGTGAGATCTTTCAGCGCGCCGGCTTGCCGGACGGGTTGCTGGAAATCGTTAGCGGTGACGGCTCAATCGGCGCGGCGCTGATAGACGCACGCGTAGACAAGATCATGTTCACGGGCAGTGTGGCGACCGGCAAGCGCGTCGCCGAAACAGCCGCGCGTTACCTAACACCAGTCGTCCTCGAGCTCGGGGGCAAAGACCCAATGGTAGTTTTCGAGGACGCAGATCTAAAAAACGCGGCACGCGGTGCTGTGTGGGGAGCCTTTGCCAACTCGGGCCAGGCGTGCGCCTCAGTTGAAAGATGTTATGTGCACGAATCGATTGCGACGCAGTTCATCGATTTGGTAGTCGCAGAAACGAAAGCACTCAAGCAGGACCTCGGCAGCAATGCCGAGACGGACATCGGAGCCATCTCAAACGAAAAGCAGTTGGGGATTATTGAGGATCATGTCAATGCTGCGGTTCGTGACGGCGCGAGAGTGTTGACGGGCGGAGCGCGCGCTAAGAATCTCCGCGGCCTGTTTTATCAACCAACGGTGCTCGTTGACGTGAACCATGGAATGAAAGTGATGCGCGACGAGACGTTTGGGCCGGTGCTGCCGTTGATGACTTTTCAGTCTGAGGCAGAAGCGGTGGAGCTCGCGAACGATAGTGTCTTTGGGTTGACGGCGAGCGTCTGGACCAAAGACTTGAGCAGGGGACGCCGCATAGCAGAACAGATTCAAGCCGGAACCGTCATGGTGAATGAGGTCCTTTACACGCACGGGATTGCGCAGACGCCGTGGGGAGGTGTGAAAGACAGTGGATACGGTCGCACGCATGGCAGGCAGGGATTGCTGGAGCTGGTTAGCGCGCAGCATATTCATGTGAATCGCATCGCGTTCGTCCCTGACCTTTGGTGGTTCCGTTACAACCTGGATGCGGGAAAACTTTTTCGCGGGCTGGCTGCGCATTTCACAACCGGATCGATTCTAAAAACCTCGCGACTCATGCCTCAGATGATCCGGCGATACCTGGACCGCCGCGGCTAAACCAAAAACCTTCCGCAGATTACGCGGATCTGCATGAACCGCTGCCAATTTCTATCTTTCCCCGCAGTTCATTTCTGTTTTTCACCAGCACTTCTGTCCGGGTTTTTCATAATCCGTGAAATCTGTGTAATCTGTGGCTCTTATTCGTGAGTTGAATTAAGAGGTAATTACAGAGTTTTGTGGAAATCTTTCATGCACCGGCGCGAAATCGCGCATCACGAGCGCGATAACAATCGCCTGGTCAGGCCTTTCGATTGGGGCCTCTCTTTTATCGCCGACCATGTCAACGGCGACGATCCACGCGACGTTCTGCGTCTGCACAGTCGTCAGGCAATGGAGAGCAGTGACACCTTCTTTGACTTACCCGAAATCAATGACTTCAAACTGGAAGGCGATCAACTCACGTGGACAAGTGTGATCGAAACGCCTTCGGTTGAAAATAATCTTGCCCGCGCGCGTTATTTTCCGGCTACTCCCAGGAAATCCACGCATCGGCGTTCTGCTGTGCTGGTGTTGCCACAATGGAATGCCCAGCCGGATAGTCACGTTGAGGCGTGTCGCATCTTTAACATGCTGGGCATCGCTGCGTTGCGGCTGACGCTGCCTTATCACGAGCACCGCCGACCGCCTGAGTTGGAACGGGCGGATTATCTCGTGAGCACAAATGTCGGTCGGACGATTCAGTCGATGCGGCAAGCTGTGTTGGATACGCGCGCGGCGGTGCGTTGGTTGAAGAATGAAGGCTTTGAACGGGTTGGCATTCTGGGGACGAGCGTTGGTTCCTGCATCGCCTTCCTGGCGTTCGCTCATGAACCCGATCTTGACGCCGGAACTTTCAATCACGTTTCAGGTTATGTCGCAGATGTTGTTTGGCGAGGACTGTCGACCAAACATTTGCGCGAGGGGTTTGCGGATCATTTGACGGTCGAGGAGTTGCGCGAGTTTTGGTCGCCGATTAGTCCGGTACCATTTATTCAACGGCTGCAGCACATGAAGCCGCGGCCCATGCGTTTCATCGCTGCGCGGTATGACCTGACGTTTCCAGAAGATCTCTCGCGACAGATAATTTCAGAGACCGAGAAATACCAGCTGCCGCTCGACGTCGTGTGGCTTCCCTGCGGTCATTACACTTTGGCGGAGATGCCCTGGCGAGCAATCGATGCGTGGAAGATCGCTACGTTCTTTCGCAAGCATTTGCGTTGAGTTGTCCAAGAGTGATTCCGATGCAGTCAGTACCGAAACGCGGTAGCGTCGGGTGATCGTTTGCGTTTTGAAAGAGTGAGGTGTAGAGGACCCGACCCTACCGCGTTTCGGTACTGACTTTGACGTGCCCCAGAATAGTCTAGAACTGCTGCTTGATCGGTTAGACGAAGCCAAACTGAGCTTTGGTTTGCGTGCTGCTGAAAACGTCGCTCGTCTTTTGCGCCGTATTAGTAAGCGCAGGATCACACCTGGTGAAACGCTCATCCGCTATCACGAGCTGCTGCTGTTCATTCGTGCCTATCCTCAAAGCGCCAGCGTTCTCAACCTGGCAAAACAGCAACTCTCTTCGTTTCGCGAACGAGTCGAAAAGATCGAAGCAAGCGACGCCGACATGAGTGCGTTTGCGGATCCATCCGTGTCGGGCGTTGCCGGAACGTCGGTGACCGATACATTCACTTACGACATTGTCCGTTGGCTCGTTAATCGTCACTCGAACGAGGTTGAGTTTGACTGGGACTGGTTTGAGGACGATTACCGCATCGCTGAGAGTTGGCCGCGGTTCATGCCGTTGTTGGAAGAGGACGCCTTCGTTGAAGCTAACGTTCCCTATGTTGAATGGTTGCGTAAAGCACGTGGCCGCCAACGCGAGGTGCCGTGGCTGATAAGAAGGTTTGAGTCTTTAACCAGGACTGATCGAGAGAAAGCCGAACTCTACAACGCGCAGAAGCTTTACGTGACGTGGACGCCTGCCGGTCGCGCGACGCGAACGCTCATGCAGCTGCCGGTGAAGAAGGTTTTCTTTCATCGCACTCCGCTGATTCAGCGCCGCGACGTCTCGTTTCGCGAAGAACTCGAGAAGCCTGCTTCTGAGATCATGCGCCTCAGCTTGTCACAGGGTCGTCGCATGCTCGAGCTAGCCCGTGAAACTTCAACGATGCGGTATCGCGAGCTCTACGGATTCACGCATGGCGATGCGGAGCGTGTGCTGCACGTCGACCTTGGCCGTGGAGTCGAGTTGTATATTTTTGGCGTTCCCCGTGAGCGTCGCCTGCCGCTACGGGCGTATCACGCAGCGATGATCTTTAAGAACGGCGTTCCGGTTGCCTACTTTGAAGGCCTCTCGCTGGGCGAACGAATGGAGAGTGGTTTCAATCTTTACTACGGCTTTCGTGAAGGTGAAACAGCCTGGATCTATGCTCGTATTCTAAACGTGTTTAGGCGTCTGCTGGGAGTGACTGCGTTCGCAATCGATCCTTATCAGGTTGGATTTGAGAATGAAGAGGGAATCCAATCAGGGGCCTTCTGGTTCTATCGCAAGCTGGGGTTTCGTCCCGTAAGACGAGAGTTGCTGCAGTTGACGGAGCGTGAAGAAGGGAAACTTCAGAGCCGAAAGAACTATCGAACGTCGGCGGCGACTCTGCGCAAGCTCGCAGTTGGGCCAATGATCTTTGAGCTGGAGCAAGACAAAACAGGTGACTGGGATCGCTTTCAAGTTCGCAAGCTTGGCTTCGCGGTGCAAAGGCGAATGGCTGATCGATTTGGCGGCCAGGCGGAACGAAGCAGAGCGGAAGCCGAGCGTAAGGTTAGACTTGCCTTAGGGCTGCGTGGAGAGATCGCCGCGTTAAGTGATTTCGCAGTCGTGCTCGATCTGGTTGCGAACCTTGATAGTTGGAGTGTGGCTGAGAAGCAGGGAATGGTTCGCATTATTCGCGCGAAAGCTGGCGCGGATGAAACGAGATATTTGAAACTGATGCAGAAACACACTCGTTTTCGCGACGAGCTGATTCGCTTGGGATCTCGATAACTGATTGTAGGGGCGTCCCTCCGTGGGC
>JANNON010000702.1:0-3013 GCA_031399105.1 Blastocatellia bacterium
ATCGAAATGAAGATGACGTTATCGACACCGAGAACTAATTCGAGCGCAGTAAGAGTAAGAAACGCAATCCACGCCTGAGGATCTGTTATCCATTCCACTTATTTAAGTCTCCTGAATGCGGTTTTGATTTGAGCAACCATAACACTTTTTAGATCCAGCGAACCATGAAGTCAGGACCGTTACGCGGGAGCGTCGGGTCGGTGCGGAATTGCGGGTCACGGCGCACCAGCCAACTGCCCCGTGGGAAATGACATCGATTCCTATCTCGATGAGGAAATCAGCTATTCTTCTCGAGAGCGAATTTCTGAAAGCGTTAGCCATCTGCTCTTCAATATTATGCGTCAAGATGGACCGCAAACTAAGCGCGCTCTAAAGGGCTTTGAGGAACTCCGATGACACTAGTGAAGATTTGTGGAATCACCAACGTTGAAGACGCGCTTGGCAGTGTTGATGCGGGCGCTGATGCGCTCGGTTTTAATTTCTACCCGCTTAGCCCGCGCTACATTACACCGCAGGCGGCAAAAAAGATTATTCAGGAATTGCCGAAAGCGATCTTGACGGTCGGAGTTTTCGTCAACGAACGCTCGCCGGGACTGGTTGAGAAAGCGGCGGACGAAGCCGGCGTTAAAGCAGTTCAGTTGCATGGCGAAGAATCGGCGGAATATTGTGCAGCGCTTGCCGGCCGCTTCGTAATCAAGGTTTTCAGAATAAATGAAAACTTCAACTCCGACGAAGTGAACGATTACCAGGTAGAGGCTGTGATGGTTGACGCCTTTGATCGCAAACTTTACGGCGGTACTGGGCGAGTAGCCGACTGGTCCGTCGCGCGCGAGATAAATAGACTCGTTCCAAAGATGTTTTTGGCTGGCGGGCTGTCGCCTGAGAATGTGGCCGAAGCCGTGAAGACAGTTAACCCGTTCGCGGTTGATGCCTGCAGCGCGCTGGAAATTAAACCGGGTGTGAAGGAGCAGAAGCGAATGCGCGAGTTTGTCAGTGTAGTTCGACTTACGTGTTAAACGTTGACGGCTCTCACTACCTACAGGTTATTCTACTGACGCCCCCCGCTAATTTGTTTCCGGGCTTTTCCCGTGTGGTGACGAGTCCGCCTCACGTTCGTTTGATTCCCATGCTTCCAGAAATGAAAAAGGAAAGTCCTGTCCAGACACGTGGCCGTGGCCGCGTTCTGCTGATAACAGACAAATTGATGGACCTTCCCATCCATTCAATTGAGGCGACAGGCATGGAGATAGTTGGTGTCACTAACGGCCCTGCTGCCCTGGTGTCGCTTCAGCGAACTCGACCGCATCTCGTGATCGCCGATAACAGCGTACAAGGCATTTCCAAACGAGAGCTTGGCCGTATGCTCACTTTCGCCAGTGAAAAACTCCCGCTGTTGTTGGTTGGTACCGAACCTTCGACAGTTGATCGTCGTCAGGAGGCGATGGTCGCCGGCGCCTTAGACTATTTTCAGCTGCCGGTCGAGACGAACCTTTTGCTCTTGCGCGTAGTGCAACTGGTGCGCTCGCAACAGGCTTTTGAAGAACTTCGCGCTGAAGCTGATCTCGATTCACTAACCGGCTTAGCAAACCGCCGGCGCTTTCGAACGGCGTTGAAAGCTGAAGTAGAAAGGTGGCGACGCTACAGTGTACCGTGCGCGCTACTTCTTCTGGATATCGATCACATGAAAGGGATCAACGATCGGTTTGGCCATCCTTCAGGTGACCTGGTCATTCGCCATATTGGGAGGGTGCTCTCCGAAGTGTCACGCGATAACGATACTGCGGCGAGACTTGGAGGAGAGGAATTCGCGTTGCTCCTTGCCAGTATCAATGCCGAGAAGGCCGCGCTGGCAGCGGAAAGATTGCGCAAAGCTTTGGCCGAGCAAGAGGTCGCGGACGTTGGTTTAATTAGCGTCAGCGTCGGCGTGGCAGCTTGTCCGGTGCACGCGAATTCAGAGCGCTCCTTGTACGAGGCAAGTGACAGTGCGCTTTATCGGGCGAAAAATCAGGGTCGAAACCGCGTCGCAATTGCTCCTCTGTTGCAAGAGAATCTTCCGGGCGTGTAACTCAGACTCAATGAATGGACTCCGAGTATTCACAACCTGATCAGCTTGGTCACTGGGGGCCTTACGGTGGACGCTTTGTACCTGAGACTCTGATGTCTCCCTTAGTCGAGCTGACGACTGCGTTCGAGACCGCGCTCGAGGATCCTGGTTTCCAGGCCGAGCTTGACGAGTTGCTACAAAATTACGCCGGCCGCCCGACGCCACTCTTCGAAGCAAAGCGACTTTCAAAATATGCAGGCGGAGCCAGGATCTTCTTAAAGCGTGAAGATCTTTTGCACACCGGCGCGCATAAAATAAACAACGCGTTGGGCCAGGCTCTGCTGGCAAAACGCATGAATAAGCGAAGGATTGTGGCAGAGACGGGCGCGGGACAACACGGCGTGGCAACCGCAACTGTCTGTGCCTTGCTCGATCTCGAGTGCGTCGTCTACATGGGTGCGGAAGACATGCGACGCCAGGCGCTCAACGTCTACCGCATGCAGTTGTTGGGCGCCGATGTTCGCGAGGTAACCGCTGGTTCGCAAACTTTGAAGGATGCGATTAATGAAGCCTTACGCGATTGGGTTACGAATGTTGGTCACACTTACTATCTGCTTGGCAGCGCGCTCGGGCCCCACCCTTATCCATTGATGGTTCGGGAGTTTCAAAGAATCATCGGCGTCGAAACGCGAGCACAGTGTATTGAACAGATTGGTCGTCTTCCCGATCTGCTCATTGCCTGCGTTGGTGGCGGCTCGAACTCCATCGGGCTTTTTCATCCGTTTCTCGATGATCATGCAGTGCGGATGATCGGAGTTGAAGCGGGCGGGACCGGTGACGCGCTAGGAGAACATGCGGCGCGCTTTAACTCCACCAGCGGCGGCCGGCGCGGAGTTCTGCAGGGAACGATGAGTTATCTTCTGCAGGACAAGCAGGGACAGATTGCCTCAACGCATTCGATCTCGGCGG
>JANNON010000358.1:0-11641 GCA_031399105.1 Blastocatellia bacterium
CATCGCGACCTGAAACCGGAGAATCTGCTGATCACGAAGGACGGGTACCTCAAGATCATCGACTTCGGACTCGCGAAGCTGGTGGATCCGTTGGCCAGGTCCGGTCTTGGCGACGCCGCCACGGTCGAGGGCCATGTCCGGACGGCTGATGGCGTTGTGCTCGGCACGATCTCATTTAATGGTCAGCAGACAGTCGAGACCAACTTCGCAGTCGAGCGTTCCATCCTCCAGCACGGAGCGAATACGTTGAAGTTCACTGCGACCAGCGGCGAGTTGGATCTGCTTTTTGTAAACTCGGCGCGCCTGACTTACGCACGGCAATATCGCGCCGACAACAATGCTCTGCAATTTGGCCTGAACGGTGGGCGAACGGCGCGCGTCGCCGGATTTACTTCGCCTAACGTTCGCGTGTTCGACGTGTCGGATCCCAACAACGTGGCTGAAGTTGACTCGCAAGTGCTGCCAGCCGGCGGCGGCTACAGCGTCATGGTCCGCGCTAACGGCCCTGGTGCTAGGACGCTAGTCGCGTTTGCTGATAACGCGCTAGACACGCTGGCAACGTTGACTGCGAACCAGCCTTCAAGCTGGAACGCGGGCACGAACGGCGCTGACATGGTGATCCTGACTCATAGGGATTTCCGCCAGGCTGTCGAACCGCTGGCTGCGTTGAGACGCGATCAGGGACTGCTCGTTTCGGTCGTTGACGTTGAAGACGTTTACGATGAGTTTGGCTACGGTGCGCATTCGCCGCTTGCGGTGAAGTCGTTCCTCGCGTGGGCCAACAGCAATTGGTCGCGCGCGCCGAGGTTCGTGCTGCTGGTGGGCGATAGCAGCTGGGATCCGCGCAATTACACGGATGAAGGCGCCAACGACTTCGTGCCCACGAAGATGGTCGACACGGCTCGCATGGAAACGGCCTCCGACGATTGGCTCGTCGACTTTAACGGCGACGAGTTAGCCGATCTGGCCATTGGTCGCCTGCCAACCCGAACCGCGGCGCAGGCTGCTTTAATGACTGCGAAGATCATCGCCTTTGAGCAGGCTATCGATCAGAACGCTCCCACGAGGGGCGCGCTGATGGTTGCCGATACCGGGTTCGAGGGACAAAGCGCGGACACAGCTGCGTTGTTGCCGCCCGGAATTACCGTGCAATCAATCAATCGCAGCGTGATTGGAAACGACGACACTACTCGTGGCCAGATCCTGACGGCCCTCAACGAGGGGCCATCCGTCGTCAATTTCTATGGTCACGGTTCGGTGACTGTATGGACTGGCGCGGGATTGCTCGACAATACGTCTGCGGGTTCGTTGACTAACACAAACAAGCTTTCCTTGTTTGTGATGATGACCTGCTTGAACGGTTACGCGCACGATGCTTATACCGACACGCTCGGTGAGGCCGTGTTGAAAGCAGAGAACGGCGGAGCGGTCGCGGTCTGGGCCTCGTCGGGCTTTACTGAACCCCAGCCGCAGTTTGCTTTGGACAGCGAATTCTATCGCCAACTGTTTGGCACACAGTCGCTGAGGCTGGGTGAAGCAACGAGAAACGCGAAGGCGGCTGTCTCAGATTTGGATGTTCGCCGCACGTGGATCTTGTTCGGCGATCCGGCAATGAGAATGCGGTAAGAAAAAAAGTCAGTACCGTCACGCGGTAGCGTCGGGTGATCGATGCGCACTATTCACCGAACCCGATGCTCCCGCGTTTCGGTTTCAGACCTCTAAGAGATTTAAGAGCAGGAAGTTTTTAAATGAAAGACGAAGTAACCAAAGCACTACAGATATTGATCAAGGAATCGGCTGTCGAGCAGTCAAATGGTAACCAAAACGGTTACACAACCCCGCCCATCGTGGCCTATGGTGATGAGGCTGGACCTGAAGGTGAAGTCCACTTACGCGATTACTGGCGCATGGTGCGCAAGCGCCTTTGGCTGATTATCGGCCTCGCCGTGATCGTCTCGAGTCTCGCCGCAATCAGACAAGCGCGCCAACCAGACATCTACCAGGCACGCGCCCAAGTGCAGATAAATGGCGAGACTTTCAGTCCCGCACTCGGAGCATCGCGCGGCAGCGCAATCTTCGTCGATAACAGTTCATATATGGATCCTGAGTACTTCAATACTCAGGTGCAGATTCTTTCCAGTCCGACCCTCTTACGCCGTGTCGCTCGCACTCTGGATCTCGAACACAACCGAAACTTTCTGGACCAGCGCGCTGATAACCGGACTACCTGGCAAAGTCTTTCGCGCATGTTTGGCTTTGGTGGTGACGCAAAAGCGCCGGTGCCAAAATCTCAGGTTGATACGGCGGCCAGCAATAAGTTGACGACCACGAGTTCGGCAGCAGTGGACGACGCTTCTGAAGTGGATCGGTTGGCGCCGTACGTTGGCGCCCTTCAGGGCATGCTGGCAGTTTCGCAAGTGAAGAAGACGCGCCTGATCGATATTCGCGTCAGTCATACGGATCCAACCGTGGCGGCAAAGGTTGTGAATGCAATCGCTGATGCCTTTGCGCTTTGGAATCTCGAAGTCAAAACCAAGACGAACACGATCGCCGGCACCTATCTGCAGAAGCGCATTGCCGAGTTGCAGTCGCAAATTCGCAGTGGAGAAGAGCAGTTATCAAACTACGCGCAGAGCCACGAAATTCTGTCGCTTGATGCGAGTCAGAATACTGTTGTTGAGCGGCTCGCGGGTTTGAACCGGCAACTGCTGGAAGCTGAGAACGAACGCAATCTTGCCGAGGCCTCTTATCGTGCGGGCGCAGCGGCGGGTGCGGCGGAAGCGTCAGTCGAAATCTCTGATAAGCAGGTCGCAGATCTCAGAGGCAAGCTCGCCGAGCTACGGCAAAAGCGTGCGCAGTTGATGATCACTGATACGGAAGAGTCTCCGGAAGTCAAAGACGTTAACGAACAGATTGCGCAGGTCGAGAAGCACCTCGAGGAAACGCGTAACAGTGCAAAAGCTGTTCTCACCGTCAATCTGCAAACAAACTATCGCCGGGCGATGGAGCGTGAGATTGCTCTGCGAGAGGCATTCAAAAAGCAACGAGCAGAGACTGTTACCCAGAATCAATCGGCCATCAACTACAACATCCTGAAACAGGAGATCGAGACGAACAAGGGTCTGCTGGAAGGATTGATGCAGAGGGCCAAAGAGAACGACGTGTCCATGGCAGGCACGCCGAACAACATTCATGTGGTGGATTATTCGCCAATTCCGAAGTTCCCGATCGGGCCCCGTCGCATGCAGGGTGTGCTTATCGCTTTGTTGTTAGCAATTGCTTTTGGCATCGCGCTGGCTTTGTTCCTCGAATATTTGGACGACACAGTAAAGACAACCAACGATGTGGAACGCGGCTTGAGATTGCCGGCTCTTGCCGTCATCCCAATCGCCGGCAAATCGGTCGCGCGGCGGTTGCTGCCAGTTGGGTCAGCGCGCAGCAACGGCAATGGTCACGGGAACGGTTCTGGTCGCGAACTCCTGATCAATTCAGAGGGACCGTCGTTGCAGGGTGAGGCCTACCGCCATCTGCGCACTTCAGTGTTGCTTTCAACTCCCGGACGCGCACCAAAGACGCTGCTCGTGACCTCGAGCGTGCCCGCTGAAGGAAAAACTACCACGGTTGTGAACACTGCCACCGTGCTGGCGCAGACAGGCGCGAAAGTCCTGGTGATTGACGCCGACATGCGGAGACCGCGCCTGCATCAACTCCTCGACATGGAGAATACGCGCGGCTTGAGCTCAATCCTTTCCAGCGACGCCACGGAGACTGAAATCCTTTCCGTGATCACGCAATATAAGGACTCGAACGTTTACCTATTGAGCTCGGGAGCGATTCCTCCGAATCCTGCGGAATTGCTCGGCTCAGAACATTTTCGCCGTCTGTTGGACGTGGCCGGCAAGACCTTTAGCCACATCATTATCGACTCTCCTCCGATCGCCTCGTTTACAGATGGAGTTTTGATCTCGTCGATGGTTGATGGCGTGTTGCTCGTCGTGCACGGCGGTAAAACTTCGCGCCAGGTTGTAAAACGCACGCGGCAGATGCTGCAGGAGATTGGCGCCAAGATTATCGGTGTCGTACTCAACAAGATCGATGTGCGCTCGCAGAATTACTACTACCATCAGGATTACAAAGACTACTACTCGCCTGCACAAACCAACGGACATGAAAGCTCGTCGATCTCTGTGGTCGGAAAGTAGTAACCAGTGATTTGGCAGCGCATTGATTTGGCCGGCTCCAGAATCTGGCGCCGGCCATTTAAGTTGTAGGGGTGGCACTTCGTGGCCGCCGCTCCGTTTGCGAGAACTGTCTTTATGGGACAAAGAGACATGGAACGAGGGGTGCCCACGGAGGGACATCCCTACAATCTTAACAACGATGAAAAATAATGATGCCAAGCGGCTGTTGCTGATCAGCAACTCAACTCTTCACGGCCATAGCTACCTGGACCACGCAGCCATTGAGATTCAGAACTTCCTCGGTTCCGTTCCGCGGGTTTTGTTCGTCCCGTACGCTCTCTATGATCGCAATGCCTATAGCGCCCAGGCGAGAAAGAGATTTGCGCTGCTGGGCTACGAACTCGACTCAATTCATGAAGCAGAAGATCCGCAAAAGGCAGTAACAGCGGCTGAAGCAATCTTCATAGGTGGCGGAAACACGTTTCGCTTATTGAACAGCATTTACCAGAACGGACTGATTGAGTTGATCAAGAGCCGTGCGGAGGCAGGCATGCCTTATTTGGGTTCGAGTGCCGGAACCAATGTTGCTGGTCCGACGATCAAGACGACAAATGACATGCCGATAGTTCAGCCGCCTTCGTTTGCGGCGTTGGGCTTGGTTAGTTACCAGATCAATCCGCACTATCTCGATCCTGATCCCACCTCGAAGCATATGGGCGAGACCAGAGAGGAACGACTGCGGCAGTTTCATGAAGAGAATGAAACGCCGGTCGTGGGATTGCGAGAGGGAACTATGCTGCGGGTGGAGAAGGGGGAGACGTTGCTGAAGGGAAACGGCCCGGCGCGAATCTTTCGTCGCGGACTGGAGCCGGTTGAGTTTCCTCCCGGCCCTGGAATCGATCAATTGTTGACCCCTTGATTCAGGAGGCGAAGCCTTTGCAGATTTCCTTACCAACGCGGCTTTGCCCAAAAAAGTCGGTACATCATTACGAGGATTTCGTCTCATTCACCCCAACCTTCAGGTTGGGGATCGCTGTACTCCAGTGCCACCGGTAACCATTTCAATGGTTTTTAATCGCGTGCTATTGATTTTGTTAACCATAGGAAGGCATTGAAATGGGTTCCTAAGTTTGTTTGGCTCGATGATCCCCAACCTGAAGGTTGGGATGAATGAGACGTAACCTCCAGCGGGAATCTCATGCGCCACTTTTTTGTGCAGACTTCTTACCAACGCACCTTAAATCGGTAAGCCCGCCCAAGTGCCTCCAGGTCGCGCTTAATCTTTTGCCAATCAGCTTCCGCCTGGGGCCCGAGCCGATAACGCCGCATGAAGGTGTTGATGTAACCGGCGCGACGATAAACCTCTCGCGCGGCATTCGGCGCGGCGCCGCGATCTTCATACCGCTCCTTAAGCCGATCGGTCGCTTCTTCAAAATTGCGAACGAAACTGTTGATCTCGTCTTCGGTCTTCGTTCCATTAAATGAGCTATGGTCTAAAGCATCGTCGAGCGATTTTTTAAAGCGGTCGCTATCTTCCTCGAGCATTTTCAGCAACTGCTTAACATTCTCATTCCCCTGTGCGTGGGCCCGCTCCAACGGGAAGGCCAGCCACAGCAGCATAACTAGACCGAAAATGTAGATTGGTTTCTTCACGGTTTTCTCCTTGGGTTTCAGTTCAACCTCTTCTGACGGCCTGGTGATCGAAATGGTCTTATAGACTTGAAAGTTTTTTGGGCAGATACTTCCCAAAACTGGATTGCGTGGTCTCCAATATCCCAGAGAAACGTTACCTGTCAACTATGACAGTATTTTCTTCGGGCAGAATATTGTAATGGTGACTACTGAACTCAACTTGAATCTTACCGATGACCGCCGGCGCACGCTTCTTTGCGAGACTCAAATCACGCGAAGCCTGGCCCGCAGGTTATTGAAAGGGAATCTATGCAGCGCAACAAGAGCAACTCGAAGACGAATCGGATCGTAGCACTTCTCGGGGTGATGTTAATGGTGATCGGAACAGTCCTTCCTGTCGCCGCACAAAGGAAGAAGAAGCCGGTCTACTATTCAATCACTGCCGGAAGGACCATGCACGTACGCCTCAATCAGGATCTTGAATCTGAGCATGCTCGTATTGGCGACACCTTCACATCGACTGTCGTCGATCCGGTTTACTCGAAGAACGGTGTTTTGTTGATACCGCAGGGGAGCATAGTTGGGGGGCGGGTGACGAACGTTATTCGCGCGCAGAAAAATGGTAAGCCTGCGACGATGGATGTTCAGTTTTCCTCAGTGCAGCTTCCCAACGGAGTACGGCGTGCTATTAACGGATCGCTAACAGAACTTTCAACTTCAAACAGTACCAGCGATAACGAAGGTACCGTGAGCGCGAACAAGACCAGCAACCGCAAGGTTAAGTTCATTGGTGGTGGGGCGGCTGGCGGAGCAGTTATCGGTGCGATCGCTGGCGGTGGAAAAGGTTTGGCGATCGGAGCGGGAGTGGGCGCCGTGGCCGGAGCAGTGACTGGACGTCTCAGGAAAGGCCACGAAGTGAAGGTGAAGTCAGGCACTGAGTTTGGCGTGATTCTCAATCAGGCGATTTCATTGACGGCCTACCGCGCGGCATAGGTCCGCAATCACTAATGAGAAGAGGAGAGCAGCGATGCCATTACCAAAGCGCCTTGCAGCCGAATTCCTTGGCACCTTTTGGCTAGTGTTTGGTGGCTGCGGCAGTGCCGTGCTGGCCGCCGCGTTCCCTGAGGTCGGCATCGGTCTCTTGGGAGTATCGCTCGCCTTTGGCTTGACGGTGCTGACCATGGCGTTCGCGATTGGTCACATCTCGGGCTGCCATCTGAACCCCGCAGTGACGGTGGGGTTGTGCGTCGCCAAACGCTTTCCCGGCTCAGGGGTAGTTCCCTATATCCTGGCCCAGGTAGCTGGAGGCGTTGCCGGCGCAGCAATGGTGTATCTGATTGCCAGCGGTAAACCTGGATTTAGCCTGGCCGGTGGTCTCGCTGCGAATGGCTTTGGCGAGCATTCACCGGGCGGCTATTCGCTAGTCGCTGGATTGGTGGCCGAGACAGTACTCACGTTCATGTTTCTGATCGTAATTCTCGGCGCTACCGACAAGCGTGCTCCGCAGGGACTGGCGCCAATTGCTATCGGCTTGGCGTTGACGCTGATTCACCTGATCAGCATTCCCGTCACTAACACTTCCGTGAACCCGGCACGTAGCACCGGACCAGCGGTGTTCGTCGGCGGCTGGGCCTTCGCGCAATTGTGGCTGTTCTGGGTGGCGCCGGTGATTGGCGCTTCGATCGCGGGAGTGGTCTACGCGTGGCTCGGGTCAGATGATGAAGCACCAGTGCTGAGTTCTTAACGAACCGCACCGTCGAATCCCAAAGAACTCAGCTGTGCCTGGAAGAACAAGTGGTGCCGGAGGTCGGACGGAAGCGATAAAGCGCTAAGCCTCCATTTCCTTAACTTACAGAATCTAGTCCAAGTTATTCGATTTAAGCTAAACGATGATAAAGCGGATATTGAGGAGACGGAACATCGTGGACTCTGTTCGTACTCGATTTACTGGAGATTTCTCTTGAAAACTTCTTTTAGCGCGCGTAGTATCCCGCCAGCTTGGCGCGCCAACTCAAGAGCCGCTCGCGCGGTAACCGCGCTGGGCGGCTTTCTTTCTTAATTAGCTTACGTGTTCCGACTAATCTTATAATGAGTTCGCAATAGGAGGCCGGTACGGATGGCACACCTCAATAATCGGAAAGATATACTGTTACTCCTCCTTTACTCGCCCGGCAAGACGTCAGTCATTAACGAACCGATAGTGGGCAAGACTCGACTGATCAAAATGCTCTTTCTCTTCAAGAAGGAGGTGCTGTCCCACTTTGCTCGCGGCAACGCCATCTCGGAAGACAATTTTTACGAGTT
The DNA here is from genome assembly GCA_031399105.1 of Blastocatellia bacterium. Taxonomy (GTDB): domain Bacteria; phylum Acidobacteriota; class Blastocatellia; order Pyrinomonadales; family Pyrinomonadaceae; genus PSRF01. Next base: position 8,118 of record JANNON010000358.1, read on the forward strand.
TTTCGCTTGGGACTTTGGTCCGTTCTCATCCCAGGTCTACGATGACTTAATGTTTTTCACGCTCCGTGGGTTCATCGAGTCATCTGCCGCCACACAAGAGACCTTGCCTGAATCTGAGGAAGAGTGGGATAAATGGCTGGATGAGTCCGGCACCGGCGAGTCGCTGCGGGAGTTCGATCCTTACGAAGAAGAAACGTTTCGACTCACTGATTCAGGAGGCCGTTTTACTCAGCAACTCTACGACTCACTCTCTGAACAGCAGCGAACATTACTCAGGCAATTCAAAAAACGCTTATCCTCCGCTCCTCTCCGAGCCGTCCTGCGCTATGTTTATAAGACGTACCCTGAAGAGGCTGCTAACTCAACGATAAAAGAGGAAGTGCTTGCTTAACAGCTCTGATCCTTGGATACAGTTGGAGTCCTCCTCCTTCCTTGCAGCTATTGTGCCTATCGCTCTCGGAGGCGTCCTAACCTACTTCAAGCACTGGCTGGGTTCAGACGATGACATTCGGAAACGCGCACACTTTAGGAAAGACATTCTACTTGAGGAAGTTAACAAGCGGCTTCAGCACCTGTTTGTCGAAACACAGCGCACAACTTTTGACCTGAAGGATTTACGGGGAGCGCCGCCCGCACGGCCGGATCTAATAGCTGATTACACGTCACAAGTAGATCGCTGTTCGACCGCTGTTCACAAACTTTTTAAGATACACGCCCTCATTAAAGCGTGCTGGACAACACTCTTGGCGACGATTGCAGTTTCACTAGTAGGTTTCTTGGCGTCCTTAATATGGTTGTGGGTGCGGCCATATGTCTCAATAGTCTGTTTGTTCGTTGTCATTGTTCAGTTAGTGTTGGTGTTCATTGTTCGCCGCTTAGTAACTAGTTTTGAAGAATGTGAGATTTTGTAATGTTTGAGTCGGAACTGGTTTCTAAAGTAATCGACCAACTACAGCGTGAGGGGTTTCGTGTGCTAACAGAAGTCTCGAACATGGGCCAAAGCGTTGATGTTGTGGCAACGCGGGGAAAGTGGGTCACCTTTGTTGAAGTCAAAACGAGGAATTGGAGTCGAGCCATTGAGCAGTGCCAGGGCCACCAACAAATTGCCGATTTCATTTGCATCGCGATTGCCTCAGTTTCTGTGCCGGTGCGACTGGTCGAAGCGGCAACACTCAATGGCTATGGCCTGCTTCATTATCGCCGCGACCAGAATGATGTTGTTTGGATTGTAAGGCCGCGCCGCAACACTGAGGTCTGGCCTCCCCAAAGGAAGTATTGGGCTACCGCAACGCGGAAAGTAGCGTATGCCAATTAATCACTGGATGATGTTCGGCACCTTCGCCGAGCAACGTCACTTTGTTTACCCTTCACCGGAGACTTACCGTTCTGGGGGGGCAATCATCAATGGAAATATGGCGGCTTATGCGCCGGATGGGTTGGCAGCGTTTCTTCTTGAAAAAACGGGCGGGCTACAATACATAATAGATCCTCTCACGCACGCCTTTCAACACACTCCGAACTCAGTGACAGACAAGAACGGTCAACCTAAGAAGTCGATTCTGAGGCTAGCCGAGGCGTACGGTGAGCCATGCGCAAGCATTGTCGGCGACCGGCCGCTGTTGCCTGGTGATTTGAGGGACGATGATGTCCTGGCCAACTTTACGAAGAAGTGTTTAGCTTTTCAGAAAACAATTCTGAGTGAGGCAATGGCAAGCAGTGACGTCATAAAGTACGTCGGCGCTGACCTCGCCACATTAAGACCCTACGCGTTGGTGGCTCCTTACTTTTACATGACCGAAACGACCTACAAACAATGGTTGCCCGTTGCTGTCCGGTCAATTCGGCTCGCTCAAAACGAGCGAAACGGAATGAAACTGTTTGCATCAGTGGTAATAAGTCAGGGGGCCATGCTGAGTGAAAGTGCGAGTGAGGCGATCGTGGTTGCGCTACAAGCGGAGGATGTCTCGGGTTTCTTGGTCTGGATCGACGAACTGGACGAACAGGAAGCTGGTCTAACAAAGCTTAACGCTCTGTTGTCGTTGACTCGATCACTTCGGGCTGGTGATAAGGAAGTGATTAACCTTCATGGAGGTTACTTTTCAATTCTTGCGGCAGGCCGCTTGGGCAATCAAGCGATGTCTGGCGTATGTCATGGACCTGAATTTGGGGAATGTCGATCAGTCGTTCCCGTAGGCGGCGGCATCCCAATGGCGCGTTACTACATGCCACTCCTACACAGGAGGGTTCGATACCCGGACGCATTGAGAATCCTACAGCGAAAAGGCTGGCTTTCAAGCGCCGCAGTCTTCCATGCGAATGTCTGCGACTGTGACGAGTGCAGGGAAACGATCAACGGCAATATCGCAAATTTTGTGGAATTCGGACGTGGCAACATAAAAGAAAAACGGCACCCATCAGGGGGTCTAGTTCGCATCGAGTATCCAACCGGAGAGACCAAGAAGAAGTGCCTGCAGCACTATTTGCAACGAAAAAATCTGGAATATCGATTTGCGGACACGGCATCTGAACATCAAATTCTTGCTGACTTGAAACGAGGTCGCGACGAGTTAATTGACGTCGCCGGACTCGACGGCGTCGCTCATCTTAACGACTGGATGGAAGCTCTTGGTGCAGTTGACCAATAATCTGCTCATTGATTAATGGTTCGTTGGAAGAACTATGTGAAAGGGTTTGTAACCGCCGAACCAAGGAAGGTATCCATATCCTTCGGCTTGATCGAACAAGCGTGCAGCGCGTCGAATATCTCTGATTAGTCCAATCGCACACTCCCAGGTAAGAATCGGGCTTTGCGCTACCAGTGTTTGGATTTCCTCGCTCCCGAGAAGAAATTGAGCCGACATTTTAGCTTCTGGGATACTCGCATTCGTTCCATCTAACAGCACCTCAATACTCACGTCGTCAGAGCTCGAAAGCTTGGCGATATCAATCCAACAGCAAGGCGAGGTTGTCCTTAAGAGGTGTAACGATCTTACTAGGGGAATGCCGGCAATTACCGGGATCTCAACCGCAGAACTGGCCCGACAATAACAAAACAACTGTCGGTTAACCTTCATAATGATCCTATCATCTGCAGCGTGAAGCTTAGGGCGTCGCGCAAAACAAGTCAGCAGCTTGAAACTTAGTGCTGACATCGATTCACACGCTGTGAGGTTCCCCTCGCGAGTCGTCCAAAAAAAGATTGGGATCGCCTCTGAAAATGCTGGAGCCAGGCGACGCACTACATCGTTTACCAGCACATATTCCGCCGTGTGCTCTGACATGAAACTCCGAGGACACATTTCAAAAAAATTCTTTGTTCAGGAAGAAGAAGAAGAGTGGTGCCGGAGGTCGGACTCGAACCGACATGTCCTTGCGAACGCCAGATTTTGAGTCTGGTGCGTATACCAATTTCGCCACTCCGGCTTTTGAGTTCAGAGATAATAAAGTTTTAGGCATTCTCACGCAACCGGAGCCGCCGGCACGCATGTCTCGCTCATACTTCTTGATTCATTTCGTCCTCGTGC
>JANNON010000362.1:0-7133 GCA_031399105.1 Blastocatellia bacterium
ATCACTCGAGGATTTGAAGAAGTTTGTCGCCGGCGGCGGTTTGGAAATGGTTGACGGCATTGGCCCAAAAACCGCGGAGAGAATTCGAGAGAAGTTTGTGAGTTGAGGCAAGCAGGAAAAGACAATTCTGTGATTCAAGAACGAATGACAAGTCCAAAGTCCAACATCTGACATCTGACATCTAACGTCCAGCATCTTCCCGAGACCACAATGACCAAAAAAATCAAACGCCGTGATTTCATGCGCACCGGTGCTGTCGCCGGTCTCACACTCGCTGCTGCCAAACCTTCTCTGGCCCACTTTCCAAACATCATCGTCCAAAGTGGAGTGAAGCCGGTCGTGGTCGCTTCTGCCAACGGCAATCGCTTCAAACACGATGGCAACGTGACTAGTGTGCAAAAAGCTTTCAGCATGATCACCCAGGGCGCCGACGTTCTTGATGCTGTCATCGCCGGCGTCAACATCTGCGAGCTTGATCCGCTCGACGACAGCGTTGGTTTCGGCGGCCTCCCGAATGCGGACGGTGTCGTTCAACTCGATGCCTCGTGCATGCATGGGCCCAGGAAACGCGCCGGGGCAGTTGCTGCGCTGGAAGGAGTGCGTACGCCTTCGCTGGTCGCCAAAACCGTGCTGGAGATGACTGACCATCACCTGATCGTCGGCAAAGACGCGCAACGATTCGCCCGGAACATGGGGTTCAAGATCGAAGACGATCTCAATACCGAACGTTCTCGAAATCTTTGGCTGGAGTGGAAACGCCGCACCGATCCGTCTCACTATCTTGATCCCAAAACCCGCGCCGAAGTTTGGCAGCGCGAAGGACTGAAGATGGTCGCGGAAGGACTTATCGATCGAGATCACTACTACGGAACGATCAACTGTAACGGCATCAACTCGAAAGGCGAGATTTGTGGCGTCACTACAACGAGCGGCCTTGCCTGGAAGATTCCCGGTCGAATCGGCGACTCTCCGATCCTTGGCGCTGGTCTATATGTTGACGGCGCCGTCGGTGCGGCCGGCTCAACGGGTCGCGGCGAAGCCAATCTCTACAACCTCTGTTCATTTTTAATTGTCGAAGAGATGCGACGCGGGGCTCATCCGAAAGATGCCGGCATGGAAGCGCTGCGCAGAATCAAAGCCAACACAGTCGAGAAACGATTGCTGAACAGCAAAGGCAATCCTGGCTTCGGCATCAATTTCTACATCCTCAATGCGAAGGGCCAGTATGCCGGCGTTACGATGTACGAAGGCCCGTCGTACGCAATGTGCAACGAGGGTGGCCCGCAGACTCTGAAATCTGAATTTCTGCTGCCCGGGAAACCTACCGATTGATACCGCACTGGAAGCCGTGACTTCACAAAGACGAATCAGATGTGGACTGCTGCTGGCGCTGATTCTTCTCAGCGGCGGCTGTAATTCTGGTTTGGTGAAGTCGCTGACCAGCGTGGCGCGGTTGCAGCAGGGCCTCGTCAAAAAGTACGGCGACCAGAACATCAATGTGACGATCAATAACTCGACGGTGCTGGTGGTGACGTTTATTAATTCGCCTTTGAACACCGGAACGTTGGAGAGCCGGACCATGCGTGCGCTAGACACCGCGTTGTTCGTTAAGCAGTCCTACGCTGACATCGCAAACATCGATGAGCTGTGGGTGAATTTCATTAAGCAGGAATCCAAATTCGTGGTCCTTACCTACACCGAGTCAGTTAACTCTTTTGGATTTGATAAGGACGCTCAGCCGCTTGATCGGGTACCACGCGAGTTTGGCCCAGTTAAGAGCGGGTTGGAACCAGAAGCAATCAAGTACGTTGAGCCTGACATAACGAAAGTCTTACTGCCTGAATTTGAACTCGGGAGTGTTGAAGAGGATAAAGTCACACTGACGGTTCAGTACACGGTGCCGGGTACCGTGGAAATATCAAAGCCGGGGAAGGCGCCGGAATCGGTAGAGCTTGCTTTTACGGTAACTTCCTGGAAAGACCATGTGTCGGGCGAGTCTGCCGTCGAGTTTTTCAGTGACGACAAGTCAGTGTTCAAGTCGCTGGGCAAGTATCAGGACGGAACTCTGCCGGACGGGCGCTACATGGATTTTCTTGCGGTGAATATTTCCTACGCTCAATATCGCCGGCTCACCAGCGGGAAGACGGTGCGCTTTGAACTGGGTAACCACACGTACTCAGTAACCGACGAACAACTCGCAGCGCTTCGACGCATGCGCTTATTTGTGCGTGAGTAAGATGATAAACACGCTCAGCTTTCATCCTGCGAGCGCGCAGCGCTGGCAAGATTTAGAAGAACTCTTCGGTGACCGTGGAGCTTGCGGCGGTTGCTGGTGCATGTTCTGGCGAATTCCACGAAAACAGTTTGAACTGCAGAAGGGCGATGGCAACAAGCGAGCGTTTAAGTTGGTCGTCGCACAAAGTATCGCGCCGGGCGTTCTCGCTTATTACGGCACGGAGGTGATTGGCTGGTGCGCCGTCGCCCCGCGCTCAGAGTATGTAGCCCTCGAGCGTTCACGAATACTGAAGCCTGTCGATGATCAGCCAGTGTGGTCCGTCTCCTGTTTGTTTGTGAAGAAGGGCTACCGGCGAAAGGGCCTGTCGTCACAATTGGTGCGAGCTGCTGCCGAGTTTGCGGCGAAGCACGGCGCGAAGATTATTGAAGGCTATCCGACTGAAACCACCAGCGCTAAGCAGGCGGATCCGTTTCTTTGGCATGGTGTCTCCTCAGCTTTTCGCAAAGCTGGATTCAAAGAGGTGCTAAGGCGTTCTCCAACGCGGCCAATCATGCGCCTTGAGTTCTGATGAAAACCTTTCATCTTATTTTCGGCATTGCGATTGTGATCGTGTTTGTCCTGACCGGGCAGTACATGGACCGCTACTTGAACCATCTGGAAGGCATGCCGGATCTGCAACGCATGTTTTATCGCAGCCGTCACATCTACATTCTCCTGGCCGGGTTGGTGAATCTGGGAATTGGCGCCTACTTCAGCTATCGCAGCGAGCGATGGAATCTGGTGCTGCAACTGTTCGGATCACTCTTGATCGTCTGCGCTACCGTAATGCTGGTTTTGGCGTTTATCTATGAGCCACCACAGGCGAATTTTGAGAGGCCCTTTTCCGGCCAGGCACTGTATACGATTCTCGCAGGCGTGCTGCTGCATGTAATCAGTGGTTTGCCCGGGAAGACGCCACAAGCACGAGATAGTCCATCACTAAAAGAGGAATAAAGCACATGAAAACCAAGCGCGTTTTCGTTCTCGTGGTCTTGATGATTTTCAGTTCGACTGGAGTCGGGGTCTCGCAAAAGCCTAATCCGGATCCCGAGTTCACCGCATTCCTCACGAAATTCAGGACGGCGATTTCCCGGAACGACAAAGCGGCCGTGGCCTCGATGACGAAACTACCGTTTCTCTATGACAGCAAAGAGCGCAACCGTGAGGAGTTCATTCGCATCTACCCGCAGCTATTCACGCCAAAGATTCGACGTTGCCTGACAACCGCTAAGCCGGTGAAGGAAGGTGAGAACTATGATCTGTTTTGCGGGCAGTTGATATTCTATCTGGGGAAAGACGGCGGGGAGTTTAAGTTTTTGGAGTTTGGGGTGAATGATTAGGTGGTGACAAGTGACGGGTGACTTGCTGACTTGTCACTTGTTACTTGTCACTTATCGCCCTGTCACACCGCCGCAGCTTGTTTCGCCTCCACCTGCCGCTTCACGATAACCAAAGTGATGTCATCAGCCGCCTGCGTCCCCTGCGAAAATTTTGTCAACGCAGATTCAATGCGATCTCTGATGCCTGCCGCTGACGCCTCAACGTTTCGCGAAACAACTTCATACAGACGCGTTGGCCCAAACTCTTCACCACTCGGACTCGCAGCCTCAGTCACGCCGTCAGAGTAGATCACGAGCACGTCTCCAAACTGCAACTGTGTTCGCCCCTCGCGATAGTCGGCATCAGGTTTGATTCCCAAAGGCAGCCCACCGGACGCTAATTGTTCGACCGTGCCGGCCGCGTGAACTATCAACGGGGGATTATGACCGGCGTTCAAAAACGACAACGCTCCTGACTCTGGATCCAGTTCAGCATAAAACAGCGTGACGAAACGATTGGGTGGAATGTTGTCCGCCAGATAGCGATTGACTGCGGAGATGGTCTCCACTAGCGAATCGTGCGAGCTGGCTTGGGCATGCACGGCGGCGTGCAGTGAAGACATCAGCAGTGCCGCGGCGGTTCCCTTACCCGAAACGTCGCCGAGGGCAATCACCAGCCGGCCGTCCTCGCGCTCAATAAAGTCATAGTAGTCGCCGCCAATTTCATAACAGGGAAAACTGATTCCCTGGAACTCGTACCCCGCGACGACGGGTGGCGCGGTTGGTTGGAAGCGCTGCTGAATCTCCATCGCGAGTTGCAGCTCACGCTCGAGCCGTTCCTGTTGCAATCGTGATTCGATGAGACGGGCATTTTCAACGCGGATGGCCGCGACAGACGCCAAAGTGGTCAACAACTTCAAGTGGTCTTCAGTAAACCTGCCCTCCGCAATCGGTGAATCGGCATAAATAATTCCGAAGACCTTCTCTGAAACGCCAAGCGGAACCGCGAGCACCGAACGCACGCCCTGTAGGACCATTGTGCCGCTTGCAAAGCGCGGATCGTGTTGCGCATCTGAAGTCAGCACCGATTTACCGCGCATGATCACTTCATCCATCACGTTGCGGCTGACGCGAATCTCACCAACCTCACCTACTCGATCACGCAACCGCGCCACAGCTACGCGCATCTCGGTCGCGCCTTCGTCGCGCATCATGAGCAGACAACGATCGGCCGGGACGGCTTCGAAAACCAATGAGACAATCTGTTCGAGAGTCTGGCCAAGAGTTTCCGAGGCCATGAGCGTGATTCCCACCTTGCTGATCAAGGCGAGCAAATCACCCTGCTTCGCAGCGCGCGCTTCGGGAGTGTGTTCGGGCTTGGTGCGGGCGCCTTCAATCGCTTCCAGCAGCCCGGAAGTTGTGCGATCACCCGATGGCAACGCGATGGTCGCTTCGGGCAGCGACGTCGTGTTATCGGTGATCATTGTGGCGCCCATACTTGAAGTGAAGGAGCCATCGTCGAACACGATCTCAGTCTCGCCAATCTGAATTCGTCCGCCGGCTTGCAAAGGTATGTTTCCCTCAACGCTTAAGCCGTTGTAAAGCGTGCCGTTGGCTGAGCCCAGATCCTGGAGAAAGTACTCATCGCCTTCACGGCGTACCTCAGCGTGAACACGCGATGCAAACGGATCAGGAATGCAGAGATCGTTGCGAGCGGAACGTCCAATGGTGATGCGCAGGCGTCCCAACGGAAAGTGATCGGGAGCGCGGTCGGGGTATTTAACAATCAGTTCAGACATTGTTGAAGAGGTTCACTTGCGAGCTATGTCTATACGTCAACCAGTGCTCCCTGTTGGTCGGGCTGTAAGTGGTAATGAAGTCAGTACCGAAACGCGGTAGCGTCGGGTCACTGTTGCGGATTAAACTCGCCGGCAAGCCCCGACGCTGCCGCGTTTCGGTACTGACTCTTTGTAACTACCAATCTAAGAGTGAAACCACGCACTACTCGGAATGAAGCTGCCTCGGACTTACTGGGCCATCGCGAACTACTCGAGTTCCCGCTATCAGATCGTGTAGTGTCCGGCCACGAGTACTGAACGCTGCAATGACGAATCCTAGTCCCAGGGTTAACAACGAGATCGGATAACCAATTAAATGCCTGAGCAGCGCGCGACCGATTCCCACCGGCTCACCATTAGTTCTTACGATTCGCAGTCCGGTCGCCCACTTTCCGATCGTAAATCCCGTGAGTCCCGCCAGAACCCCCAGATCGAGGAAGGCGACAACGAGTGCGATAATGATGCCGGCGGTTTCAGATGAAGTGCCCGCGGTTCTCGCCCCGCCGCCTAGCATTCGCGCCACCAAAGTACTAAACGCAAGGATCGAAACCAGGATCAGATAGTCGATTAGAAGCGCACCACATCGTAACGAGAATGGCGCTCGCAGTCTCTCATAAGTTCTGCGCACGGCCCGAGGTTTCACGTTTGGTGCTGCAATCGCGGACGCGTCCGTTGTCATTTTATCGGCAGTCAAAACTCTGTCTATGGCCAATTTTAAAGTCCAAGCTTTAGGTTGCTACATCGCAAATCTAAAGGTTGGACTCCGGAACGAGGGAACTAGCCTAAAAGAAAATGCAAAGTCGTTTCACCAAGACGGAGTTTGTCTCCGCTATCCAGAACACGCGGCTGTCGCGGCGCTAATCTCACTGAATCGTTGATCACCGTGCCATTCACCGAACCGAGATCTTCGACCAGGAATGTTTCGCCTTCGAGCCAGATCCGTGCGTGACGACGCGACACTTTTGTTTCGGGATCGAATCGTGAAAGATCAATCTCGGGGAAAATATTCGAATGCGGATCGGTGCGGCCGACAAGGTTGTTGTCTTTCTGAATGATGAACGAAGCATCAAGCTCGGTGGTTCCTGCCACCACCAGTTTGGCAGTCGGCCGAGCGGCACGAAGAGTTGCACTGGATCCGGCTCCCGCGAGTGGCTGCTTGGCGCCACAGTGAGCGCAGAACACATCATCAGCGGCTATGCGACCGCCGCAGAATCCGCAGTAGACGGTTTGAACCTGGACGGTCTCGCTTCCTAGTTGTGGCGTAGGCATCCCGTAGCTAACCTGGCCCAACCTCAGTTTCTCAACATGTGCAGAAAGCGCTTCACGAAGCTCGCCCGCGGAACTAAATCGATCTTCTGGTTTGTACTCCACTGAACGCATCAGGATCTGTTCCATCTCAGAAGAGATGGAGGGAGTGATCTGGCGCGGTCGCGGATTTTTGCTGAAATCAAAGATCAGCAGCGGATTGTCCTGGGGATCGGCGCCGGTAATCAGATGAAACAGGGTTGCGCCCAGACTGTAAACATCCGACCGAGGCTCAACTCGTCCACTGAACAACTCGGGCGGCGCATAGCCCATCGTCCCTACTGCAGTCACACCTTTTTCCTGACGAGTCACCCAACGAGCGATGCCAAAGTCGATCAGCATCAACCGCCCGGTGTTTCCGTCAACCATCAAGTTAGCGGGTTTGAGGTCGCGATA